>JBIILW010000030.1:0-12022 GCA_044338265.1 Bacteroidia bacterium
TTCTCTTGCGCCCTTCCAATGACCATAATCATCAATAATTATAACACCACCTTTAACTAATTTTGGAAACAAATGGACTAATTCGTGGTAGGTAGATTCATACCAGTCAGTATCTAAGCGCAAAATAGCTATTTTATTTGGCATAGTTTCGGGAATGGTATCTTCTACTTTTCCTTTCACATAATTTATCAAATTTGAAGGATATTGAGTTTTAGCTATATTGTTTTTTACATCATCTATTGGAGCGTAACACCACATTACATCTTCAGTTGTTTTTTCTGATTGACTTAAAAGATTTTTAGCATCCACTCCCAAAAGATCAGCATCCATTTCACTTGGTTCGCTCATTCCTTCAAAAGTATCATAAAGAAAAAAGTTTCTGTTAGCAGCATTTAATTGAAGCAAACTTAACATAGCACACATAGAACTTCCTCCTTTCCAAACCCCACATTCAACTATATCGCCTTCAATATTGTTTTTTACTATGTATTCAACTGCTTTGTTAAACGAATAAAGCCTTTCTTCAGAAGTCATTGTAAATGGTTTGCAAGTTTCCATAATTGAATTGAACGAGGGTTCAAAATCAGGAAATTTGTTTTCTGATTGGTTTGTTTTTATAAGTTGAAAATTAAATGACTTTAGTAGTTTGTTTAACATAAATAAAATATCAAAGCGTCAAAAATAAGAGAATATTTTGGTTTTAATGTAAAATATTATTTACCTCATTAAGGTTACCGTTCCATGAATTTTATATTTTTTACCCAACTTACTTTCCGCTTCTATTATATAAAAATATACACCTGCTGAACAATCATTGCCCATGTAAGTTCCATCCCACCATTTGCCATTTGGCATGTAATATTCATAAATTTGTTGGCCCCATCTGTTCCAAATGGTGCCTTTCAAATATTTTAAATTGCCATAGCTACTTAATTTATTCTCAAAATCATCATTTATTAAATCATTATTTGGGGTAAATACATTAGGAATATGAATGATTAATTCGCCACTTGCTGTAATAGTTAGCATGGCGGTATCAACACAACCGTTATTGTTTTTAGCGTGTAATACTACAGCGTATGTTCCTTCGTTTTCAAATACATAAATAGGATTTTCAACAATGGAACTACCCAATTTATCAAAATCCCATAAATAGGAATTTGCGTTAATAGAGTTACTGTTAAACTGAACCTTTAAAGGAATTCCTCCTTCTGAAACATTCGAAGAAATGATAGCAATAACACTGTCCATTGTTATTTTTACAGAATCATTTGCCGAACAGTTTCCATTGCTATTTACAGCATTTAAATAATAATATTTTGATTTTGGAATGGATAAAATTGGATTTAATATGGTTGGATTATTTATTTCGTTTGCTGGTTGCCATGAAAAAATATCGCCATTCACTACCTTTCCGTTTAATTGAAAAGGAAAACCAGTACAAAGAATGGTGTCGTTGCCAGCATTTACTATTGGTTTGAGATTTACATTCACTTGCACAGTATCGAATGCTGGGCATTGAACATTGATACTTTTTACAAAAAACTTAGTAGTTGTAATTGGAAATGCTTTAGGATTTAAGGAAGTTGAATCACTTAAATAATTTGCCGAATTCCACCTTACTTCAGTGGCTCCACTAACAGTTAAAAAAGTGGTATCAAATTCGCAAATGGTTTTATCTAATCCGGCATTTATTGGAATAGGGTTATTTACAATGATGGTAATACTATCGCGGTTTTTGCAATATCCATTATTTATATTCAAATAAAATTTTGTGGTAGTTAATGGTTTGGAATAAGTAATCAATGAAGTTGAATCTTTGACCAAAAAATTAGGATACCAACGAGTAATTCCAACACCGCTTCCCTGTAATAAAAAGCTATCGTTTTTACAAATTTGTCCTCCAACTCCAGCATCTATCATTGGTAAATTTCTAACCAACAAATTTACAGTATCTGCATATAAACAACCACTGAAACCACTTTTTACAATAAAATTAGTAGTTGTTGTTGGTTTAACAAATGGATTAAAAATAGTAGAATCACTTACCAATGAGTTTGGAGTCCATTTGTAATTAAAGCCACCAGTTGCTATTAATTGAATAGAATCACCCACACAAAGTGAAGTGTCTTTACCAGCGTTTAGTGCCAATGGCAATGAAACATTCACTTGCACAGTATCGTGTTTTATACAAGTATTATTTGTGGCTGTTAAAATATATTTGGTAGTAATGGTGGGTTTTGCATACGGATTTAAAACCGTATAATTTGATAAGCCCAAGTTATTTTCCCAATAATATAAACCAATAGCATAGGCATTTAATTGAACACTATCGCCAGGACAAATGCCTTTGTCGATTCCAGCGTTTGCGGAAACCGAAGTAACATTTATTCTTACGGTATCGCGAGCAATGCAATAACCATCTTTAGCTAATAAAATATAATCAGTTGTTGTAATTGGTTTAGCAAACGTATTGGCAATTGAACTATCGGTTAAACCAATGCTTGGATACCATTTTAGTGAATTATATCCAGTTCCATTTAGCTGAATACTGTCGCCTAAACAAATATTTTGATTAATGGAAGCATTACTTATTGGATGATAAACAAGTACATTTACTGTATCGCGTTTTACACAAATTCCGCTGCTTGCTTCTAAAATATACTGCGAAGTAATTTGTGGTTTTACAATTGGATTTAAAATAGTAGAATCTAAAATATCAATATTTTTTTGCCATGCAATACTCCCAATTGTTGAAGCCGTTAAACGAATGCTGTCGCCAAAACAAAGTGAAGTATCTCGTCCTAATTGAACTGAAACTTGGTTAACGATAACTTGTACTGTGTCTTTTTTAATGCATCGACCAATGCTTGCTGCTAGCAAATAATTGGTAGTAATTTGAGGTTTAACAAATGAGTTTAGTTGGCTACTATCGAATAAAAAATAATTTGGACTCCATTTAAAAATACCCGTTCCACTTCCTGCCATTCTCACACTATCGCCCAAACAAATAGTTTTATCTATTCCAGCATTTGCCTGCGGATTATTAACTGTTATGCGAACAGTATCATATTTTAAGCAGCCTAAATTTGTAACTTTTAAAATATAATTGATGGAATTTGTTGGTTTTATAATTGTATTTAAAGCGTTACTATCGGTTAAAAACAATGAATTTTGCCAATAGGCCATACCAATTGCAGTTGCATTTAAACGAATGCTATCGCCCAAACAAATGGTTGAATCAATTCCTGCTTGGGCTAAAATAGGTTTAACAATCACTTTTATAGTGTCATAAACCAAACAAACGCCCGTTACTCCTCTAATGATATAAGTGGCAGTATCTGCTGGTTTTGCATACGGATTTGCTATGTTCACATTACTGAGGCCTAAACTTGGAAACCAAAAATAATTGGTTGCACCAATTGCATTTAATTGAACGCTATCACCTTTACAAATAGTAACATCGCTACCCGCGTTTACAGTTGCTATGTTAAAAAACAAAGTAATGGTTTCCGATGAGTCTATTTCATTGCAATTATTAGTGACTTTTAAAAAATAAGTTCCTGTTATTTTTGCTTTGTATGAAAATTTATTTGCACCAGCAATGGCCAAATTATTTCTAAACCATTGAAAAGAAACTCCGCCTATGGTATCTAATGGATATAGAATTACACTGTCACCTATGCACAAATTAATTGAAACCGGAGGTTTTAGTTTGAATGGAGCAGTAGGTGAAATTTTTACAAAATAAGAATCCTCTGCTCCTGAACTTACTAAAGTATTGGTGCCGAAAGTTGCAGTGTTTGTGAATCTTCCACATGAGTATAAATTTCCAATATTATCTGGAATGGTTGTAAAACAATCATCATTACCACTACCTCCCAACTTTAATGCATTGATAGTTGAACCATTTGTAGGATTAACAGAACAAACAAAGCCATCAAGTTGGCCGTTAGAAGTCAAAATTCTACTATTTCCGAAATTTACTGTATTACTAAAATTCCCTGAAACGACTAAATTTTCGTCTTTACTAAAACAGATATGCCAACCAAATTCATTTCCCGAACCCCCAATAACTTTTACCCAACGTAATACTCCAGAGCTATCATGACTCGACATGCATGCATCATAATTACCATTATTAGTTAATGTTAAACTAACACCTGGCGAATTAGAGCTAAAAGAAGAATTACCGGAGCCAAAATGACCCATGGTATAAACATTACCAAATTCATCAACCACACAACTAGACATACCTTCATCGGCAGAAGTTCCCATTCCATTCACCCAAATCCAAGCTCCTAATGGGTTTGTTTTAGCAATAAATCCTCCCCAATTAGAATTATTATTGATAGTAAGCGAACCAAATGTGGCAGAGGCACCTGAATAACCAAAATTTCCAGTTACTAAAATATTATTTTGCAAATCGAAAGCAATATCAATTGCTATATCTAGACCAGATCCGCCAGCGGTATTTACCCATTGAAGTATTCCAGAAGGCAGGTATTTTGCAATAAATATATCATGACCTCCAGCAGCTGTTTTACTGATTGTAGAACCAGCAGTTGTGCCAAAAGTTGAAATATCACTAAATAAACCACCCAGAACTATATTTCCCAAATGATCAATATTTATACAACAGCCTTCATCAGTGTAGCTGCCACCTGATTTAATTGCCCATTGTAAAACTCCTAATGTATCATATTTTGCTAGGAAAATATCATCACTTCCATTTGAAACCAAAGTTTGAGACGTTCCTGAAGTAGTTGTGAATGTTGCCGAACCACCAAATGCACCGGTTACATATACATTGCCTTTGTTATCATATTTTATTCTTGGAAAAAAAAAACTTCCACATTCATCACTTGAACTTCCAATGGAATTTTTCCAAATTAAGTTTTTATTACAATCCATTTTTGAAACATAAATATCCCAAGAACCTGCTGAACTAATTGACCTTGAGGCCAAACTCCCCGTTCCCGGAAAAACCAATGTTCCGTTAAAACCTCCAATTAAAAAAGTATTGCCATTATTGTCTGTGGCTATTGATCTTGCAAAATCTGATGAAGTACTTCCTATTTTTTGAGCCCATTTAAAAGTTTGAGCTTTAGATAAAAAAAAGCTAAAAAATATAATGGTGCACACAAAAAATTGTTTAATCATTTTTTTAATTTTTTAAAAAAAATTTATGCATGCGAAATTAGTTTTTTTAAATTATATATTAAATAATAAAAATCTTGAAAAATATATACATTTTGTTACTTTTGGTGAATAAATTTCATACTAAAACGTGTTTCAAACTCCAATACTATTTTTAATATTTAATAGGCCAGATACCACAAAACTGGTGTTTGAAAGTATTAGAAGTATAAAACCCGCCAAACTATATATAGCTGCCGATGGAGCCAGAAAACACAAAGTAGGAGAAGATTTGCTTTGTCAGGAATCAAGAAGCATCATAGACTTAATAGATTGGGAATGCGAAATTAAAACCCTTTTTAGACCCGAAAATTTAGGCTGTAAAATAGCGGTAAGTTCGGCTATAGATTGGTTTTTTGAAAACGAAGAGCAGGGAATTATTTTAGAAGACGATTGTTTGCCAAATGAAAGTTTTTATAATTACTGCGAAACGTTATTGAACTATTATGTTTCTGATGAAAGAATCATGCATATTTCGGGTAATAATTTTCAAGATGGTATGATGAGAGGAAATGGGAGTTATTATTTTTCAAACTACAACCATATTTGGGGTTGGGCTACTTGGAAACGTGCATGGAAAGCCTACAATGTAGATTTAAGTTTTTTAACTGAAACTGAAGCTGAAACTTTAATTGAAAAACAATTTGACACAAAAAAAGAACGTTTGTTTTGGAACAATATTTTTAAAAAAGTAATCAATAAAACCATTGGAACATGGGATTATCAATGGACTTATGCTGTTTGGAAAAACAATGGTTTAAGTATATTGCCAAACAAAAATATGATTGCCAATATTGGGTTTAATAACAATGGAACGCATACTTCTGGAGTTGATATTCTTGGACTTAGCAATATGAAAACATTTTCAATTTCAAATATTAAACATCCAACTGAAATTGAAATTAATAAAAAAGCCGATAAATATGGATTAGATCATTATTTCAATCCTAGTAAGTTTTTTTACCTTTACAAAAAAATTATTCATACTATAAAAAATTAAAAATTGAAAAAGTTTATTCAAAAGTTTCTTGGTGTTGCCAAGTTTAATAAATACCTCACGCAAGAGTTTGATAAAGTTAAACTAATTTCTGCCTTGCCTATTATAAATCAAATTAAGGAAAAGGCAGGAAAGTTTACTAATATTCAAGATGCCGAGTTTTCTGTTTTTTCGCAATGGGGCGATGATGGAATTATTCAATACCTAATTCATACCATTGGTATTACCAACAAAACCTTTATTGAATTTGGAGTAGAGAATTACAGAGAAGCAAACACCCGTTTTTTATTAATAAATAATAACTGGAAAGGTTTGGTTATTGATGGATCTGAAAAAAACATTCAGTTTATTAAAAATGATGCTATAAGTTGGAATTATAGTTTGAATGCAGTTGCAAAATTTATTACCAAAGAAAACCTAAATTCATTAATTGAAAATAACGGATTTAAAGGTGAAATAGGAATTTTACATATTGATGTAGATGGCAACGATTATTGGTTGTGGGAATGTTTGAATGTGGTAAATCCTGAAGTTGTAATCATGGAATATAACAGTGTTTTTGGAAATAAAGCTGCTATTTCAGTTCCATATAAAGCAGATTTTTATGTAACAAATGAACATTATTCAAATTTATATTTTGGTGCTTCGTTAAAAGCAATGGAACATTTGGCAATTAAAAAAGGATATACTTTAGTTGGTAGTAATGCTAATGGAAACAATGCTTATTTTGTTAGAAATGACAGAATGAATGGATTGCACAAAATGACTTCAGATGAAGCTTACGTGTCATGCAAATTCAGACAAAACAGAGACTCAAATCATGCACTTACTTTAGTTGATGATAATATAATGATAGATAGCTGTTCACATTTACCAGTAGTCAATGTAATTAACTTAGAAACAACCAAACTAAAAGACTGTTTATAATGATTAATCAAATAATATTTAACCAATTAATAAATCCTAATGTAGGAGGATTGTATTATAAATTATTACTAAAAATAAGAAGTATTCTTTTAGTTTTAAATCCAAATGCTACCATTCAATATTCATATAACAACATTGTTTTAACTTTTCCGTTTTCACATGATTACGCATTAAACAGAAAAGAAGTTCCTCTTTACAGTGAAAACCTAGGTGTAGTTTCTAAAATTGTATTGTCAAAATATAAGGATGCGGCAGCCATAGATGTAGGTGCAAATATTGGCGATTCGGCAGCAATTATTAACCATTACAGTAAAATGCCTGTTTTGTGTATTGAAGGAAACCCAAAGTTTATTCCAATGCTTGAAAAAAACAGCAAGCAAATGACAAACATAGCCATTGAACCTTGTTTTGTTGGTGAGATCAATGAAACAGTTTCAACAATAAATTACGGTGGAACTGCACGAATTGAAACAGCAGAAACAGGCATAGAAGTAAAAACGGTTACTCAAATTTTAAATAAGCACGAAGCTTTTAACAAGGCAAAACTTCTAAAAATAGATACAGATGGTTTTGATTTTAAAATATTGAGAGCATCTGAACAGTTTTTAATAAATGCAAAACCAATTGTTTTTTTTGAGTTTGACCCATTTTTTTTAATAAAACAAAACGAAAATCCTGCTAGTATTTTTCCTTTTTTAAACAAACTTAATTATTCCAATTTATTACTTTTTGACAACCATGGAAATCTACTCTGTGAGGTAAAAAGTAACCAAACAGAATTGATACAAGATTTAATTTATTATTATAATAAAAATGGCGAGGCCTATATGGATATTTGTGCTTTACACGATGAAGATTTTGATTTAGTTTTAAAAATTAAACAAGAATTTCAAAAATAAATGATTTTAAAATTTAGGTTTAGATATATTTTAAAGTGCCTTCGTTTTTTTTTTACGGATTACTTTTTATTATTTAATAATAAAAAAATTACTGCTTCAGAAAACAGCTTAATCATTGTTCATACAGACGCAATTGGTGATTATATTTTATTTCGAAATTTTATTGAACAAATTAAAAATTCTGAAAAATTTAAAACATATAAAATAACTTTAATAGCCAACGAACTATATAAAGATATAGCCCAAAATTTTGATAGTGAGTTTGTAAACGAATTTATTTGGATCAATAAATCAAAATTTCAGTTTGATTTTAATTACAGAAAAACAATTTTAAAATCAATAGCCAACAAACAATTTAGTGTTGCTATTAATCCATCATATTCCCGAGATTTTATTTTTGGCGACAGTATCATGAGGGCAATAAATGCCACTGAAAAAATTGGACAAAAAGCCGATTTGTCTAATGGTTATTACTTGTTTAGATTGTTATCTAATTTTTGGTACACCCAATTAATTGATACAGGAAATGAAATTCAATTTGAGTTTGATAGGAGTAAAAAATTCATTGAAAAATTAATAGAAGCCGCTGTTAATTTGAAATTTCCAGTTATTTCTCTAAAAAATAAAGAAACCGATTTGCAGCCATATATTGTTCTTTTTCCTGGTGCTGGAGAAGTTCAAAAACAATGGGCAATCGAAAATTTTATTACTTGTGCTAAGCACATAATAAATAATACAAAACATAAAATTATTATTTGTGGCAGTGGTAATGATTTTCCTTTAGGTGAAATAATAATTGCCAAATGCCAAAACGATCAAATAACAAATTTATGTGGCAAAACTTCTTTAACCGAATTAATAAATTACATCCATAACGCGGAACTTTTAATAACAAATGATTCAAGTGCAATTCATATTGCTGCATGTACGCATACCGTTTCTATTTGTATTGGCAACGGACGACATTATGGTCGTTTTACTCCATATCCAAAAGAAATGGCACCTTTTTTATATTTTGTTTTTTCAAAAAATGTTGTAAAAATGGCTGAATCAGATGTAGAAAATTTAAAAAAACAAACGCTTTATCATTCAATTGAATCAATCAATGAAATAGATGCAAACAATATAAATAATATTTGCAATAACCTTCTGAAAATTTGAAAATATTACTCCTCGATAATTACGATTCCTTTACTCACATGCTTAAAGATTATTTGGAGCAATGTGGTGCAAATTGTTTGTTGTTTAGGAACAATCAAATTACTGTTACTGAAATATCATTATTAACGTTTGATGCCATTGTTATTTCACCTGGTCCAAAGGAGCCAAAAGATGCTGGTATTTTAATGGATTTAATTGCGACATTTTACAAAACTACGCCAATTTTTGGTGTTTGTTTGGGTCATCAAGCCATTGCAGAATTTTTTGGTGCTAGCTTAAATAAAGCAATATTACCAAGGCACGGAAAAGTAGATTTAGTCATTCATCATGGTGATGAAATGTTTCAGCATGTACCTGAAAAATTTGAAGCCACACGCTATCATTCTTTAATAATAAATAATTTGCCCAACGAATTAATTGCAACTGCCAGTTGCAACAATGAATTAATGGCTTTTAAGCATAAAAACTTACCCCTTTGGGCAGTACAATTTCATCCAGAAAGTTGCCAAACATTTTATGGATTACAAATAATTAGCAATTTTGTATCAATGGTAAAAAATCAAATTCCATAAAACGCAGCTGAAATTTATTTTAAATATTGGAAAGCAAAAAAGTCTAATTATACAATAAGCAAAATATAGTTTCTGATAAGAGAATTACAAGTTCGAGGCTTGAGAAGATAGAAAAATGGGAGTTTGCTTTTCGCAAATGACCATTTTTGTAGCGAGCATAACGAAGAAATTGGAGTTTTCTTGCAGAAACTAATTATATTTGTTCTAAACTATCGTTTTTAAATGTTTGCATACCAATTAATAAGTAACGAAATATTTGCCCTTAAACCGAGTGATTCGGCTGCCAATGCTTTGGTATTTATGGAAGATTGGCAAGTAAAAGATTTGCCAATCGTTCAGAATTTAAAAGTAGTTGGAATTGTAAATGAGCAAATTTTATTAAACAATGAAAACGAAAACCTAGTCAATGTTTTAAATCCAACGCCCATTTATTGTTTTGAAAATACGCATTTTTACGATGTTTTAAAAATCATTTTCAATTCAAATTTGAGTACTATTCCTGTGGTAGATAGTGAGCAAAATTTTAAAGGAATCATTGCAGCTAAAGATTTAGCAAAGTTGCTTTATCAGAACAGTAGCTTAAATCAAGATGGTGGAATTATAGTGTTGCAAATGAATGCTCATAACTATTCGTTGGCTGAAATAGCTAGAATTACGGAAGTGAATAATGCTAAAATATTATATGCTCATGTTTTCCCTTTGGCCGATGAAAACAATAATGTTCAGGTTTCGTTAAAATATAATGTGGTAGATTTAAAGTACATCATTGCTACTTTTGAAAGGTTTAATTATCAAATTATTTTTAGCACTCCAAATTTAAATGAAGACGATTCCACCAACAAAAAGTTTGATTGGTTAATGAAGTATTTGAATACATAAAAACGATGAATTTAGCCATTTTTGGTAGATATTTTAAAGAAGAACGTTATACCGAACTTCAACAGTTTTTCAATTATTTAGAAAACAGCGAAATTAATTTTTCTGTTTACAGAAAGTTTTTGGAAGATGGATTAAGAAACGGACTAAATGTTTCGCCTAAAACCAAAACTTTTGATACTTATGAAGATTTTACAAAAACAGATTTTGATTTTGTAGTGAGTATTGGTGGCGATGGAACTATTTTAATGTGTTTGGAGTTTGTAAGGGAAAAAGAAACGCCAATTATTGGTATCAATACCGGTAGATTGGGTTTTTTGGCAGGAGTTTCCGCAGGCGATGCCATTAACATGGTAGAAGATTTAAAAAAAGGCAGCTACAGCATTGATTCAAGAACAGTTTTAAAGTTAGATAGCAATAAACCCAATATGTTTGGTGGTGTAAAATATGCCTTGAACGATTTTGTAATTCACAAAAAAGACAGTTCAAGTATGATTACCATTCACACTTTTATCAATGGTGAATTTTTAAATTCTTATTGGAGCGATGGATTAATTGTTTCAACTCCAACTGGTTCCACCGGTTATAACTTAAGTTGTGGCGGGCCAATTTTATATCCTTCTTCTGCTAGTTTTGTAATTACACCTATTGCCCCACATAACTTAAATGTGCGTCCAATTATTATTTCTGATAATAATGTAATTTCATTTCAAGTAGAAGGCCGCAGTACTTCGTTTTTAGCTACTTTAGACTCTCGTTCTGAAAGCATAGAATCAGATTCGGAATTAGCGGTTAGCAAGGCAAATTTTAAAATGAATTTGGTTCGTTTAAACAATGAAAATTATTTACAAACCCTTCGCGAAAAATTGATGTGGGGAATTGACAATAGAAATTTTAGAAATAGTTAAAAAAACATGGGGCATTCTAAAAAGGACAGACTTTTCCATTTTGTCACATTGAGCGAAGTCGAAATGTTTTAAAACCAGAATATTAATTTCTCGACTCCGCTCGAAATGACGAGGATTTTATAGCTTTATAGACAGACGCATCTTTTGTTGTTTTATAATCTTTAGTTCCTCGAATAATTAGGAGCTTCTTTGGTAATTCTTACATCGTGTGCATGGCTTTCTTTCACACCTGCAGAAGTTATTTTTACAAATTTTGCTTGCTGTAAATCAGCAATTGTTGCTGCTCCGCAATAACCCATTCCGGCTTTTAAACCACCAACAAATTGGTAAACTACTTCTTTTAAAGTTCCTTTAAACGGTACAATTCCAACAATTCCTTCAGGAACTAATTTAGCAATTTCGTCTTCAGCATCTTGAAAATAACGGTCTTTACTTCCTTCTTTCATGGCTTCAATACTTCCCATTCCGCGGTACGATTTGAAT
>JBIILW010000280.1:0-3274 GCA_044338265.1 Bacteroidia bacterium
TCGTGTCGACAGCGCGTTGTAATTTATCGTGCAGAAATGTAGATTCATGGTATAATATATCAGCATTTTCAACTGATTTTATCACTCTTTCATCAAAAATAGTATCGCTACAATAAGCGTAAGTTATTGGTTTTCCTGGTTCAAAAGTGAGTTTTTCGTTTTTAATATGAACTTTTCCATCAGGGCTCATATAATCTTTTCCTCTTTTTAAATCGTTGAAATGAGTAAATGGAATTTTATATCTTTCACAAACTTCCGCATTTAATTTTCTTAATTTACTCCGTTCTTGAATCAAAAATCCAGCAGTTGGAACCCGATGAAATAATGGAAATGCAATTACTTTGTAATATATATTTTCAAATAAAATTTCTGTTTTATTTGGGTCAATGGTATGGTAATTCAGTTCAAAATTAAAATGTGTATCACTGTTTTTAAAAAACACATTTAATATTTCAAAAAGCTCTTTTGGTCCATAAATATGAATGGGATTTTCCCTACTCATTAAGTTCATACTTAGCAATAATCCGGGTAATCCAAGAATGTGATCGCCATGAACATGGCTAATAAATATTTGATTGATTCTCGATTTTTTTATCTTGTAGCGTTGCAATTGCATTTGCGTTCCCTCGCCACAATCAACTAAAATATGATGGTCCAAAATATTGATATATTGACCGCTAGGATGACGGTTTGGAGCAGGCGAGGCACTGCTATTTCCTAATATGGTAACTTCAAATGCCATATTGCAATGATACTAAATTATTAACAATATTTAATTGATTTTTACCGTTGCGCTGATCATTTTATGGTCGCTAAAATTCATAACATGTGGCTTATAATTATAAATCTCAAAATTCTTATCTGCTAAAATATAATCAATTCTAAAATTAGGCATTTTACCAATATAAGTAGAGCTAAATCCAGCACCACTCTCTGTAAAAGCATCTTTCATATCTCCCTTAATTATATTGTATGCATAGCTAGCTGGTGAATCGTTAAAGTCGCCAGTTATTATTATTTTATGTTTACTTTCATCTATAAATTTACGAATTGCTTCCGCTTGTTTCGACCTATTGATAAAGGCATGTTTTAGTTTACTTGCTATATTTTTTATATCTAAATAATTAACAAAAGCATTTTTATTTGATTCATTGATTTCAGCCACAGTTTTATAATCATTTTTATCAAATGCAATTGATTTTAAATGTGTTGTTATAATTCTTATGGTATCATTTTTAAATAAAATGTCAGAAAATATGGTGTAATTTCCATTCTCATTTAGTCGTTCTACAAACCCTGAATTTACAATGGGATATCGGCTTAAAATACTAACACTATAACCTGTTACTGCATTTTCAGTTTCTTGTAAGTTAAATTTATAAAATTGTTTGTATTCAGCTATTAATTGTTCAAACATTGGTTTTTCAATGGGCGTATTCATTGATACAAATTCTTGAAAACACATAATATCTGGTTTGAGTGTTGTCAATGTTTCAAAAAATATTTGTTTGTCATATTTTACTCCTTCAAATGCGCCAAACGATTTAGTATTAAAATCTACAATGTTTAAACTGTTTGCTTCAGTTTCTTTTTTTACAGTTCCAAATTGAATAAATCTTTGAACAGTATAAAAACCAATTACGATACTTACCAATGAATATAAAATATTCCAATTTAAATTAAATAACCAATAAACTACAAAGCATGCATTTAAAATTAAAATGATGGGAAATGCTAAACCTAAAAAAGCAAAATACCAAGCTTGAACTGGACTAATATAAGCCGCTAAATAGGCGCCAACCAATAGGAAAATAATTATCCAATTAAAAAATAATATGATTTTATTAAATACCTTCATAAATTCTTGGCTTCAAATAAAACATTTTTAAATTAGAACGCAATTTTATGTTTCATTTTTTTACTTTAAGCATTTTTATAAATTATTATTTTTATGGTTTATAATAAACTAAATTTAGTTTTTTTTAAAATATTTATACCAAAACTAAATTACAATCGTTCGTTAACTTAATTTGCAATATTTAGATATTTATCAAAAAAAATAAAAATAAAATTTTACAAAGCGTATATTTGTACACTTAATTTATAAAGACTTTTAAGCATTTGAAACTTTCAGTAGTAATAGTAAACTATAACGTAAAATATTTTCTTGAACAAGCACTTTACTCTGTAAAGAAAGCTTGTAACGGCATTGACGCAGAAATTATTGTAGTTGACAACCATTCGGTTGATGGAAGTTGCGAAATGGTAAAACACAAGTTTGCCAATCAAGTTATATTAATCGAAAATAAAGAAAATGTTGGTTTTAGTAAAGCCAATAACCAAGCTATTAGAATAGCAAAAGGCGAATTCATTTTACTTTTAAATCCTGATACCGTTGTTGAAGAAGCTTGTTTTAGTAAAACAATTGCTTTTATGGAACAAACCCCCAATGCAGGTTGTGTGGGTGTAAAAATGATTGATGGATCGGGTAAATTTTTGCCTGAAAGTAAACGCGGATTACCAACTCCAACAGTAGCATTTTATAAAATATTTGGTTTAGCTGCATTATTTCCAAAATCAAAACGATTTGGAAAATACCATTTAGGATTTTTAGACAAAAACAAAACTCACCAAGTTGATGTATTAGCAGGCGCATTTATGATGCTTCGCAAAACAGTTTTAGATAAAATTGGCTTGCTCGATGAAGATTATTTTATGTATGGTGAAGACATCGATTTAAGCTACCGAGTTACTAAAGCAGGTTTTTTTAATTACTATTTTCCCGAAACTACCATTATTCATTATAAAGGTGAAAGTACCAAGAAAACAAGTGTAAACTTTGTTTTTACCTTTTACCGTGCCATGATAATTTTTGCGCAAAAGCATTATTCGCAAAAACATGCGCAAACTTTTAGTATTCTTATCAATTTTGCTATTTACTTAAGAGCAGCAGCCTCAATCATCATTCGATTAGTTAAAAAATTATACTTACCAATTATCGATTTACTGCTAATTATGCTCAGCATGTTTGTAATAAGTAAAGTATATTCCTTGTTTAAATACGAAACTTATAGCGCATACAGCATAAATTTAGTTTTGTTAAATAGCTGTATTTACGCTGGTTTATGGATGCTTGGATTGTATTTGGCAGGAGCTTATAACAAACGAAAAACATTTTTAAGTGTTAGCAAAGGAGTACTTGCTGGTTCCCTTGCCATTGCTGTTTTTTACGCTTTCCTCGACGATTCATACCGATTCAGTAGAGCCATTATTG
>JBIILW010000281.1:0-3273 GCA_044338265.1 Bacteroidia bacterium
TAGGGATTAGCAAAAACACAGATGCCAAATTGGGCAATGAAGACTTAATGTTGCTTCGCAATCAGCAATTAAATGATGTTAGTATTTATCCCGTTCCTGCCAAAGAATATGTGAACGTAGACTTTACCAATGAAGAGAAAAAAGTATTGAATTTTGTATTGATAGACATGCAAGGTAAAGAAACATTATTATTAACCGAAAGGGCTAAAGCTGGCTTAAACCGATTTGTGTTTAACGCACTAAACCTTAATAATGGCAATTATCAATTAATAATTAAAGACGGTGAAACGGTGGTGCATAGTAAGAAAATAATGGTTGCGCATTAGGGGAGTTTTTGAGTGCGAAATGCGGGGTGACAAAAATGCGGAGTAAATTACCCGCACGGATGTTAAATTTTATTCATAGTTGGTGTCCTCACCAACCGAATTCAAGTATTTGAAAAAACACCAACCTTGTACAAAATTAAAATCTAATTTATTTACCAAAAATTACATTTTTTCAAACAAGGCAAAATGCTATATTTGAACCTTAATTTTAATACGATTATTTTATAAAGTAATAATGAAGCAAACAACTATAAAAAGTGCAATAAGTTTAAGTGGTGTTGGTTTACACACAGGCCAAGAAGTTACCATGACTTTTAACCCAGCACCTGAAAATCACGGAATAAAATTTCAACGAATTGATTTACCGAACAAACCAATAATAGATGCTGATGTTGACAATGTTACTGATTTAAGCAGGGGAACTACTTTAGAGCAAAATGGCGGTAAAGTAAATACGGTAGAACACGTAATGGCTTCGTTAGCTGGCTTAGAAATAGACAATTGTTTAATTCACATCAATGCAGACGAAACGCCAATCATGGATGGAAGTTCACAGTATTTTATTAAAGCATTAAAAGAAACTGGAATTGTAGATCAAGATGCGGAACGTGAATACTTTACATTGCCTTCAAATATATATTACACCGAAGAAGACAGACAAGTAGAAATGATTGCAATGCCTTTAGACGATTATCGTTTAACGGTGATGGTTGATTATAACTCACCAGTTTTGGGTAGCCAACATGCTTCCATTACTAGCATCAAAGAGTTTGAATCAGAGATTTCATCCTGCAGAACTTTTTGTTTTTTACATGAGTTAGAAATGCTTTACAATAATAACTTAATACGTGGAGGCGATTTGAATAATGCCATTGTAATTGTTGATAGAATTATTCAAGATGACGAGTTAGAAAATTTGGCTAAAATGTTTAACAAGCCAAAAGTAGAAGTAAAGAAAGAAGGTATTTTAAACAACGTAGATTTACGTTTTCATAACGAACCAGCACGACATAAATTATTGGATTTAGTTGGTGATTTAGCATTGATTGGCGTTCCAATTAAAGCGCAAATTATGGCTGCTCGTCCTGGTCATGCTGCTAATATTGCCTTTGGCAAAAAAATAAAAGCATTAATTAAAAAAACACGTAGCCAAGTAAATATTCCAAAATACGATCCTAACAAGGTGCCTGTTTATAATACACAGGATATAGCAAAAATGTTGCCTCACCGCAGTCCGTTTTTGTTTGTAGATAAAGTAATGGAAATGAGTAAAAACCATTTGATAGCTATAAAAAATGTAACTTTTAACGAACCATTTTTTCCTGGACATTTTCCTGAAAATCCAATTATGCCAGGAGTTTTAATCATTGAAGCAATGGCGCAGGCGGGCGGAGTTTTGGTGCTTTCACAAGTTCCCGATCCTGAAAACTACAATACTTATTTTATGAAAATAGATAATGCTAAATTCAAAGATAAAGTAGTTCCTGGCGATACATTAATTTTTAGATTAGACTTAATAGCTCCAGTAAGACGTGGAATTTGTTTAATGAAAGCATCCGCTTTTGTTGGCGATAAATTGGTTTGTGAAGCAGAGTTAATGGCTCAAATTGCAAAAAAATAATACTTAATTTTACTAATAAAAATAATTAGAAGCCAAAAGTTAATTATGATATCAAATTTAGCTCAAATAGATACCCGCTCAAAAATAGGCAACAATGTCGTTGTTGGTGCATTTACAACAATTTACGATAATGTAGAAATTGGTGAGGGAACAGAAATTGGACCTAATGTTACTATTTATCCGGGTGCAAGAATTGGTAAAAATTGCAGAATTTTTCCTGGTGCAGTTATCAGCGCTGTGCCGCAAGATTTAAAATTTGTTGGAGAAGAAACTTTTGCCATCATTGGCGACAATACTACCATTAGAGAATGTGTTACCATAAACAGAGGTACAAAAGATAAATTTAAAACTGAAGTAGGTAGCAATTGTTTGTTAATGGCATATGTTCATTTGGCCCACGATTGTATTGTTGGAAACAATGTAATTATAGCCAATGGCGTTCAATTGGCTGGCCATGTAACCATTGCTGATTTTGCAAGAATTGGTGGACTTTCGGCCATTCATCAGTTTGTAAAAATAGGCAGAAATGTAATGATAGAAGGCGGAAGTATGGTTACTAAAGATATTCCTCCATTTGTAATTGCAGGTCGTTATCCTGTAAGTTACGAAGGAGTAAATTCCGTTGGATTAAAACGAAATGGATACTCCCAAGAAGAAGTAAATACCATTCAAGATACTTACAGAGTAATATTTATTCATAATAACAATGTAAGTAAAGGAATTGCTCAAGTAGAAGATGCCATTAAACCATCACCTTTACGTGACGAGATTTTGGAATTTATTCAAACTTCAGAACGTGGTGTAATGAAAGGTTTTAATAAAGGGAAATAGAAATCATCAATTCGTTTTTTTCCTTTATCAATACTCTTTAAAATTATTTTACTTCTTCCATTTTAGTAAAATCAAGATGCATTTTTTACAGCGTGAAATTAATTTATCACGCTAATTTTCTTTGTAACAGTTTCGTTTTCGGTTTGTATTTTTACAAAGTAAATTCCACTTTTAAATTCAGTTGTATTGATTTGTTTTGAAACCATTCCTTTTAAATTTTCATCTGCAATAACCGTCACTTGTTTTCCCGACAAATCAAGGATTTCAATTTTAGAAGTAGTTGATTTATTCAACTCAAAATTGATATTTAAAATATCAGAAACAGGGTTTGGATAAACAATTACTTGATTCAAATTATTGGTTAAATTGGAAACACTTGCAGTTCCAGATTCTTTCACTCTTAATGTAGAAAGATGTGTAATATCTCCACCTTTATGTCCATCTTGATTTGAATTAAAACCACCATAAAACACTACATCGCCGGTTCCTGCAGCA
>JBIILW010000282.1:0-3260 GCA_044338265.1 Bacteroidia bacterium
TAATTTATCAATGGCATTTAACAATTCAGCTTTTCCCGCATTTTTAAGAATGTACGCAGAAGCACCAGATTTAAAAAATTCACGAATAAAAGCATTTTCATTATACATGGTGAGTATAATTACCTTGCATTTTGGATATTTTTGTTGAATTAATTTACAAGTTTCAAACCCATTTGGCTTTGGCATATTTACATCAAGTATTGCTATGTCTATTTGGTATAATTCAAAAGCTTCAATTACTTGTGTTCCAGTTTTTGCTTCTGCTACAATTTCAATATATGGAATATTTGAAAAAATTAGTTTTAATCCATCCAAAAATAACTGATGATCGTCTGCAATTAATATTTTAGTTAAATTGTTCATTAGGATAAATGGGTATTTCAATGATGATTGTTGTGCCTTTACTTTCTTTAGAGTCAATGTTTATTTTACCATTCATTGCCTCAGTTCTTGATTTTATGTTTAATAATCCAATACCAGAAACTTTTTGATTTTTATAATTAAAACCAATTCCGTCATCTTCTGCCATTAAAATTAATAAGTTATTCTCTAATATTATTTGAATAGATGCTTCTTTTGCTTTTGCATGCTTAATGATGTTATTTACCAATTCTAAAATGATGCGATAAATGTTTATTTCAATTTGAGAATCTATTTTTTCTTCATTATTAAAAATTTGGAATATAAAATTTGTGCCTTCATTTAAATTTATTTTTTCTATTAAACTTTCTATGGTAATTTTAAGTCCAAAATGTTCCATGCTTGAAGGCATCATGTTGTGTGAAATAGTACGTAATTCCGAACAGGCTTTGTCTATCATTTCTAGCACATTTTGATAGGCAATTTCTTCCTTTTCTCCTAAATTTTTATTGCTTAAATCTATTGATTCAGCATTTAATCTTAGGGTTGAAAGCAGACTTCCCATACCATCATGCAAATCCTGAGCTACTCTTTTTCGTTCTTTTTCTTCACCATAAAACAAAGCACGTTTTACTTCATTTTGTTTAGCGCTTAATTCTAAACTTTTTAATTCAACTGTATTTAATAATTCTTTATTTATTCTCTCTTTAAATTGGTTCAATTCTTCCAATTGTTGGATTTGTAACACTTGAATATTTTCTTTTTCCTCTTTAAAAATTTTAAGTCTATCAAGTAAAGCAATACTAAGGAGTATGCATTTTAACATTACCGCAAAAATTACAAAATTATTAGTAAATATATTATCTGAAAAACCACTAACACTGTAAAACGACATAATGCCAATGCTTATAATTCCTAATATTAAAGCTAGCACAAATATTCTTGCCGATTTGAATTTGTTTATTAAAAACACAATTCCAATTAATAATAGAAGAGTATATATAATTGGTATAAATCGATATAAAACCCATATGGCATAATCTAATGATTTTGGACCTAGTAGCGAAGCAATAGCAATTCCCACAGGAATTAACATGGCTAAATATAATGCTATTTTAGTTTTTTTAGTCATGTATTTTTTTGAAATAAATGACTCAGCAAAAGCCAATGCCGCTACAAGTGAAATAGCCATAAATAAGGTAACAGAACGGGCACTCCATTTTGGAAAATTAGGCCAAAAATATTGATATGCTACTCCACTCAAACACATTTGTGTTATTGATAAAAATAGCATATAAATGGCAAATAGTAAGAACACTTTTTCACGTAAAATATAGGCCAAGTAAAATGAAAGCAAAGTAATAACTATTAATGTTCCATAATAAACTCCCAAAAACATGTTTTTATTAGTAGAAGATGCTATAAAAGTATTTACTAACTTTAAACTTAAAGGAATATGTAATTTTCGCCCTCCTGCATTTAATTTAAAAAATATTTGTTGTGTATCGGCTGGAAATAGTTTTATTAAATAAAGGGGATTTCTGAATTCGATGTTTCTGTTTGCGAAAGATATAACATCGCCACAGAAGTTGCTATCAATTATTTTATTATGTTTGGTATTGTAATATACTATATAATCTATGAGTGGGTTGTTCAGTTCTAATACAAATTGTTTTTGTTCCTTGCATTCATTAACAATACTAATTTTTATCCAAACATCTTCTGTATAGTGCCCTTCTTCAAATAACATTAAATCGTTTTTGTTATTCATAAACGAAATGGTGCTATCCGCTAATAAATCTTGAATGGTATATTTATTTTTTGCACTTATTAAGTAAGTGCAATGCTTACCTAATTCCATTTCTTTAAAATCATTCTTTATAAATAATGCATTTTGACCAAATGAATTTAAAGAGGAAAAGACTAGTATGAAAATTAAGCGAAACATGATTACAATAATAGAGTTATAAAAGAAATGAAAAATACCTAATTCTAGGTATTTTCTTTTAAATTTTATGCATATATTTTTGATGAAAATAAATAACCGTTGATTTAACAACAATAATTAAATGGAATCTATGAAAAAATAATTATAAAAAAAGATAATGAAAAATCAAAACAAAAAATCAAAATGTATTTCAATTTTCACAATAGTGATTGTATTTTTTACACTTTCATCATGTAATAAAGAAGATACTGGAAGTAATTTAAAATATACGCCAAAAAACATATATTATAAATGGACAACAAGTGCAGACTGTCCTTTTCCTTCTGGATATTCTTTAACTTACAATCATCCTGACTTGCCAAGTAGTTTAAACAAAAACCAACAATATGGCCCAATGACCGCAGGCTCTGTTGAAATTATTGTAAATTCTAGCAATGGTAACTCTTCATCATACAATACTTTATCAAGTCCTCCAACAGGTTATAAACGTATTTATACGCATAATATTTTTCATTTTAACAGTTCAGTAAATCGCTGCAATTTTTATTTAAACGACCAAAATAGTTTAACTTTTGTAGATCAACCAATGTAGACTAATCAAATAATACATAAAATAATAACTAACTCAACTATTAATTTATCTGCTTTAAGCAATGGCATTTATTTTATAAATACACAAACTAATTTTGGTGGAATTAGTAAAAGTAAACTGGTAGTGATTATATATAGCCGAACGGTCACTGAGCAGAGTCGAAGTGGCGTTTCGGCTTCGCTTAACGACCATTTTAAACAAACAAATACTATAAGAACAAATATGAAAACACACTTGACAATAATTGCAAACAAACAAGCCATGAGCTTCCGTTATATTGCTACTACATTCTTATTAATTTTACTTGGCTATTCTGGTTTTGCACAGGTACCAACAATTACTACTTTTGCACCTGCAACT
>JBIILW010000283.1:0-3257 GCA_044338265.1 Bacteroidia bacterium
TTTTTCACCATCAAATAATATGGTACCTGAGTCGGCTTGAGTAATTTGAGTTAGAATTCTAATTAAACTTGTTTTACCCGCACCATTGGGGCCTAACAAACCAAATATACTTTGCCTTGGAATATCAATATTTATGTTTTTTAAAGCTTGATGATTAACATAAGTTTTATTTAAATTCGAAATTTCTATGAACATATTTTATTTAATATTTTTCAAATTAAGTCATTCCTAACTTTTTTACACAAACATTTTATTTAAAGGGTGAATATGTTTTACAGGTTGATAAAATTTTGATTTGATTTTACATAAATTTATATCACTGGATAGCAATTAGGAAGATGAAATAAACTATTTTGCACCAAAAATTAATTACTATAAATTTTGAATTTTGAAATTATAACCAAATACTTCCCCAATTTAACTGATCATCAAACGGAACAGTTCAAATTACTTTATGATTTATACGTTGATTGGAACAGTAAAATAAATGTTGTTTCCCGAAAAGACATTGAATCACTTTATGAAAAGCATGTTTTGCATAGTTTAGCTATTGCCAAATATATTCAATTTGAAAAAGGTACTAAAATATTAGACATTGGTACTGGTGGTGGATTTCCTGGAATTCCATTAGCAATTCTATTTCCTGATACTGAATTTACATTATGTGATTCAGTGGCAAAGAAAATTAAAGTTGCCGAAGAAATTTCAAAAGGAATTGGTTTAAATAATACTGACTTTGTAGTGGGTAGAGTTGAAAATTTAAAAGAAGAATTTCATTTTATTTTGAGTAGGGCAGTGGCACCCATGGAAACGCTTTATCGCTGGACACAAGATTACATAGCTGAAGATTGTTTTAACTCAAAATTGAATGGTTATTTGTTACTAAAAGGAGGTGATTTAAAAGAAGAAATTAAAGAATTAAAGCGATTGAATGCTAAATTACATGTTCAAACCGCTGACTTAAATACTTTTTTCGAAGGTGAGTTTTTTGAAACAAAACAATTGATTTACATTTTCAAAAACTAACTGCTTTAATTTAATATATGATTTGTCAAATAACTATCGAATAAGCTCAACGACCAAGGTCATTGAGCTTATTCTAAATATTTATTTACTATTTTGATTGATTGCCTCAATCAATTTGTCTTTTTCTATTAAGCCTAAATGTTTCCATACTTCAACACCATTTTTATACATCATAAACATTGGAATTGATTCCACTTTTAAGCTTGTAGCTAAATCGCTGTTTACATCCACATCTATTTTTTCAACTTTTACTTTGTCTTGCATGGTGGTTGATATTTCATCAATCATTGGTAACATTTTTTTGCAAGGTGCACACCATTCAGCATTGAAATCAACTAAAACCAATTTGTTTCCTTTGGTTAATTCTTCAAATTGTTGTATACTCATACCTGCTTGTTTTGGAGCGACTCCATCGGTGGTTTCTGGTAAATTATTATTACGCCATTGCATCATACCACCATCTAATTCATATACTTCTTTAAATCCATCGTTGCGCATTTTTTTTGCTGCCGATGAACTTCTGCCACCACTTAAACAATAAACTAAAACAGGTTTTGATTTATCAAAAGCAGAAATTTGTTTATCAAAATCATTGCCATTCCAATCAAAATTTTGTGCGTTTTGAATATGTCCTCCTTCAAATTCTTCAGGTGAACGAACATCAATAATAGTTACAGTTGGTAAATCAGTTATTTTCTTCGAAAATTCAATAGCAGAAAGGTTGCTTTTGTATTTTTGAGATTGTCCGTTTGAACAACTGCTTAATAAAATAGTAAGTATTGAAATACTTATAAATAGGTAATTTTTCATATGTTTTTTAAGAGTTTTGTTTAATTATTTGTGCTAAGTTATTGGCTGAAACCACACCAGATTGACGCCATTTTATTTCACCATTTTTAAATAAAATTAGGGTTGGCACACCTTGTATTTGGAATGTATTTGCTACTTGTTGGTTTTTATCTACATCTATTTTTAAAATAGTTGCCTCCGAACCAATTTTCGATTTTAAATCTTCCAAAATTGGTTTCATTGTTTTACAAGGGCCACACCATTCTGCAAAAAAATCGACTAATGTAGGCTTGTCACTTTTAATTATTTCTGAAAATGATGCCATATTTATTTTGATTTTACTTCTTCAAATGCTACGTCTTGAATATCGTCTACCTTGGTTTTATTGATTGGAACAGCGCATCCATTTGAACCACAGCAACCGGTATTTGTTACTGCTTGAAACAAAAAGAAAGTTGCAATTAAGCCAGTAATTATATCACGCATTTCAATGGCTTGCATGAGGAAAATAACGCCTAATACTAAACGCAATCCGCGCATAAAATTCCAACCTGTTAAAAGTGTTTGTATGTTCATTATTTAATTTTATATTGTAAACTACTCCATGCTCCACCGTTGTGAACATCTGTATATCCGTTTGATTTTAAAATACCTTTAGCCGATGAACTTCTCATGCCCGAAGCACAGCAAGTAATAATTGGCTTGTTTTTATCTTTCAATTTACTCAAATTATTACTTAAGGTATCTACAGAAATATTGATAGATCCTTTAATGTGGCCGCCTGCGTATTCGCCTTTGCTACGTACGTCTAAAATAATGGCACCTTGTTTTACTAATGCTGCGTAATCTACTTTTGGACCTAAACCAAATAATTGTTTAATTGTATTAATCATTTTTATTTGTTATGCTGTTTGAGATTGGTAATAATTTACATCTAACCATGAACCACCATTTACACAGTCTATACTTTGGTTTGATAAGTAATGTTGAGCTTGCCCGCTTCTTCCTCCCGATGCACAGCAAAGTATAAGTGGTAATTTTAAGCTTTTTAATACATCCAATCTTTCTACTACTTCGTTCAATGGAATGTTGATTGAACCAGCCACATTTCCACCCATAAACTCCGATGGTGTTCTAACATCAACTACTGTTCCTTTGTTTTCTTTAATTAAATTTTCTAAATTCATTTCTATTTTTATTTTATAAGTTATGTACTTTACCAATCATGCAACTAGTGTAACTTTTTAATTGCAACAATAATCCATTTTTTTCAGTTGCTTCAGGGTAACCAAGTGAAAGAAGCTTACTAATTATAGTGCTTCTTTCTAAATGATCATCGTATGTCAAATCTATGGCATCTTTGTCTATGTTAACTGCCACAGTTTTTACTCCAACTATTCCTAACAATTCTCTTTTAATGGTAGTAGCGCAACCATTACATT
>JBIILW010000284.1:0-3252 GCA_044338265.1 Bacteroidia bacterium
ATTTCCGTATCTTTTTGAACTTCCGTTACTAGGTTTTGGTTGACTAGTATTACTTCTAGGCTTATCATTTCTAGGACCACGTCCTCTTTGTGGTTCTTTTGGTTTTACTTCAAAATCTTTCATTGGGTAATCATGGTCTTCAATTACAGGAATAGAAATATTGATTAACTTTTGAATGTCTTTTAAATAGGCTTTTTCTTCAAAATCACAAAACGATAAAGCAATTCCATTTGCGCCAGCGCGGCCAGTTCTACCAATTCTATGAACGTATGACTCTGGAATATTAGGCAAATCGTAATTAATAACGTGCGTTAAATCGTCAATATCAATTCCTCGCGCAGCAATATCAGTTGCAACTAAAGCCCTAATGGTATTTTCTTTAAAATCGTTCAATGCTTTTTGTCTTGCATTTTGCGATTTATTGCCATGAATGGCAGCCGATTTAATACCTGCTTTGGCTAATTCTTTCGAAACTTTATCGGCCACATGTTTAGTTCTGGTAAATATTAAAGCAGTTTTTATGTTTTTATCTTTTAAAATATCAATCAACAAATCGCGTTTGTTGTTTTTATCTACAAAATAAATGGCTTGTTGAATGGTTTCAGCTGTAGATGAAACTGGAGTTACTTCTACTTTTTCAGGTTTAGTTAAAATGGTATTCGCCAATTTAACAATTTCGGGTGGCATAGTAGCCGAAAAGAATAAAGTTTGGCGTTTGAAAGGTAACTTTGCAATTACTTTTTTCACATCATTCACAAAACCCATGTCTAACATTCTGTCGGCTTCGTCTAACACAAAAACTTCTAAGCTTTTGTAGTCCACATAACCTTGGTTCATTAAATCTAATAAACGGCCAGGTGTGGCTATTAAAATGTCAATTCCTCTGCGCAAAGCATCGGTTTGAGGCTTCTGCCCTACTCCACCAAAAACCACAGTACTTGTAATTCCGGTATAGCGACCATAGGCTTTAAAACTTTCGTCTATTTGAATGGCAAGCTCACGCGTTGGTGTAAGCACCAATGCTTTTATTTTTTTAAATCCTTTTTCGTTACTTTTAGTTTTGTATAAATTTTGCAACATTGGAATGGCAAAAGCTGCTGTTTTTCCTGTTCCTGTTTGGGCACAGCCCAATAAATCTATTTTGTTTAATACTATCGGAATGGCTTGTTGTTGGATAGGAGTTGGGGTTGTATAACCCTCGTCAGTTAATGCCTTTAAAATAGGCTCTATTAACTGCAATTCAGTAAATTTCATTAATTAATAATTTGTTATATATGCTTTTATTTCAGAATAAAAGCGTACAAAAGTAAGCCAATTAAGCCATTAACCTAATTATATTATTTTATAGCTTTTAGTTTATGTACGATAGACCATAGATTTTAGTGGAAATAATTGGAAATTCTTCAGTATTAAATGCAAACAAAATATAAACGTCATTGCGAACATATATTAAGTTTAAGATTGCCTCACATCTTTCGCAATAACGACCTTTCAATAAATGATATACAATGAACTATAATAAAGTATTTTTAAAAACAACTAATTTCTCATATTCAAAAGCTTACTTTTTTCCAAAATAATAATGGCACTACCTTTTACTTCTATTAATTTCTCGTCTTTAAAATCCGATAGTGTTCTAATAACAGTTTCTGCCGCAGTACCAACCAAACTTGCTAAATCTTGGCGGTTAACTGTAATAACAAATCGTTCCTCATTTTTGGTATTGTAGGTTTTATCAAGCATAATTAAGCTTTCTGCAATGCGTTTTCTAACAGAATTATAAGCCAATTTCATCATTCTGTTTTCGTGTTCCACTACACTACCTGCAAGCATTTTTATAAATGAATTAGCTACTAATCTGTTTTTAGAAATAAGCTCATAAAAATCGTCTTTAGGAATAAAATAAGTAACCGTTTCCTCTAATGCTTCAGCATTATCTGAGTAATTTGCATTTTCTAATAAATTAATATATCCAAAAAATTCACCTGCATTATAAATTTTCGATATATAATCCTTGTCATTTAAGCTAGTTTTATAAGTCTTTACAGAACCTTTTTCTATAAAATATATTCCTCTTGGAACATTATCAATGCTATAAATAGGTTGTTTCTTTTTAAACAAAATTCTTTTTCTGTCTTTCGATATTTTGTCTAAATCTTCCAAAGTCATTGCAGTTTCAATGAATGATTCAATGCCTTCAATTGATTTATGGAAATCAGATTTAATAGCACTCACCTTACCTAATCTAACTTCTATTGCTTTTAATAATTCAGCATCTTCAAAAGGTTTAGTAATATAATCGTCAGCGCCCATGTTCATGCCTTTTCGCATGTCATTTAATTCCGCCTTTGCAGTTAAAAATATAAATGGAATAGACGAAGTAATACTTTCTGACGATAACAAATTTAAAACACCATAACCGTCTAATTCTGGCATCATGATATCGCAAACAATTAAATCTGGAAGTAAATATTTTGCTTTAGTGGCGCCCTCTTTTCCGTTTATTGCTTGTTCTACTTTATAACCTGAAAGTTCAAGTATTTCTGCAATGTTTTCACGGACATCTTTATTGTCCTCAATTACTAATATTTTCTTCATTTTTGAATTAATTTACTATCGGATTTAAAACTAATGGAAGGTTAATGGTAAATGTTGTTCCTTCATTTAATTTGCTGGTAAATGTAATATTACCGCCTAGAAGTTCAATGTATTTTTTTATAATATTTAAACCAATACCTGTTCCTTGAATATTGGCAGCATTATTTGCTCTGTAAAATCTTTCAAATAAATGTTTTTGTTCATTTTCAGGAATGCCAATTCCATTGTCAATTACACTTAAAATGAATCTATCATCATTTGCTTGTAAATGAACAATAATTTCACCGTTTTCTGGAGAATACTTTATTGCGTTAGTAATTAAGTTTTGCCAAATAGTTCTGATTATCTTTTTATCATGATTAATCATAATTTTTTTAAGAGAAAGCTGTAATACTATTCTTTGTTTATCTTTTAAATCGTTTACTACTTCGTCAATATTTGTATTGATAAAATCAACCAAATCAAAAGTGGTAGGTTCTATTTTAAAATGTCCTGAATCTAGTTTTTCCACCGATAAAAAATATTCTAAAATTTCGGTTAAATTAATAATTGAAGTTTTAATTTTCACACCATGAGAGGTAAATTTTTCATGCTCATTGAGTTCCTTATATTTTACCATTAAATTAAGCGATGAAAGAATTGTACTTAAAGGCG
>JBIILW010000286.1:0-3250 GCA_044338265.1 Bacteroidia bacterium
TAGCTGGAGGTGCGGAAATTGCATTGCTTCCAGAAATTAAAGAAGATTACACTGAAATATTTGAATTTTTTAAAGGAATCAATAACAGTAAAAAATCGTTTACCATTGCCATTGTAGCAGAAGGAAATGATGAAGGTGGTTCCATGGCCATTGTTGAAAAAATCAAAAAAGAAATCCCTGATTTTGACCCCCGAATTGTTATATTAGGACATATACAAAGAGGTGGTTCACCAACTGCATACGATAGGGTTTTGGCTTCCCGTTTAGGAAATGGTGCAGTAGAAGCATTATTAGCAGGTAGAAAAAACGAAATGGTTGGTTTGGTAAATAGCCAAGTGGTTTTAACCAGCTTCCACGATTCTATCAATACTAAAAAGAATTTAAACCCGGGATTGCTAAAATTAATTGATATTTTTAATTGCTAAAATTGTCAGAAGAAAAACTAATAAAACCGATCGTTGAAATAGGAGTTTTATATCATTTCGAGCAAAGTCCGATAGGTATCGGACGAGAAACTGTTCGATATAAGCTCACATTTTTTCCCGCAGATAGCGCAGATTTTCGCAGAGAGATTGAGATGCTTTCAGCATAAATTATAAAACAAGTCATTCCGTAGGAATATTCCTTCCAAACAAATCACCTAACCATTAGCTAACCATTTACTATAACAAGGAAGATGCTTCCAGCATGACGTTTGTTGGAGTTTGTTTTAGCTGTTTGCTGCTGGCTTATTTTTAAAACTTTGTCAAAGTCTTGAACTTTGACAAAGCATTTCGAGCGGAGCAATAAAAAAACTACTTCTCGACTACGCTCGAAGCGACTGCTTGGTAAAGTTTTTAGTTTCCCTCCCGATTAATCGGGATTCTAATCTTTAAATCTTTTTAATCACCCTGAATACTTGCTCGTTTCAGTCTGTCGTTAATGGCATAACCTAAACCTATATTCGGAAATATTTCGGTTAAAATTACATCCACGTCAAGCTCATCAACATGGCGCATAGCAGCAAATAAATTACTTGCGGCTTCATTTAAATCTTTTGATTTGGAAAGTGTAAATTGATGGGGTTTTGGAACCTCGGCAAATGAATCGAAAAACGATATAACTCCTACCCTATTTTTATCAAACAATTGAATGCTTTCACTTAAATTTTTAACAATTTGTAATGGGTGAATAGGTGCGTAATGCTTGCTTAACATGCCTGGGGCAACAATTTTATAATTGGTATTGCCACTATCTAATTTTTTATTTAAAACTTCTTCAATGGATTCTATGGCTAATCCACCAAAACGAAGAATTTTAGGTTCATTTTCTAAAAATGAAATGATGGTAGATTCTACTCCTACTTTACAATTTCCACCGTCTAATATATAATCAATTTTATTTCCCAATTGTTGTTCAACATGTAAAGCGGAAGTTGGACTGATGAATCCACTTGGATTTGCACTGGGTGCAGCCAAAGGAAAATTAAGTTTTGATAATAAATCTAATGTTACAGGATGATTGGGAACTCTAATTGCAACAGCACCAGTTCCGGCAGTAACTATTTCGGGTATTTTATGATTAGCAGGAATGATAAAAGTAATGGGACCTGGCCAAAAATGTTGTGCCAATAATTTTACATCTGCGGGAATTAATAAACCCCATTCTTCAAAGCGTTCAATGCGGTTACTATGAATAATTAGGGGATTGAATTGCGGACGGTTTTTTGTTTTATAAATATTTAAAACAGCATTTTCGTTAAATGCATTAGCAGCCAATCCATAAACCGTTTCGGTAGGAATGGCTACTAATTTATTGCTATTTAAAAGTTCAATAGCATAAGGTATATTATTTCCAATTGGCAATTTTTTAAAACAAACCGTTTAGTTCAGCTTGAATTTTATCAATAACTTTTCCTAAATCTTCCGGACGTTCAGCATAGTTTAAATCATCCACTTCAATGATTAAATGGCGTGGTTTATAAGAACTAATCCAAGCTTCATAACGTTCGTTTAAGCGTTTTAAATAATCTAAACGAATGCTTTCTTCATAATCTCTTCCACGTTTTTGAATATTATTAACTAAAGTGGGAATAGACGCACGTAAATATATCATTAAATCAGGTGGTTTAATGGTATGATTCAATGAATCAAACATTTTTTGATAGGTTTCAAAATCGCGGGTGCTCATTAAGCCCATAGAATGAAGATTAGGTGCAAAAATATTTGCATCTTCATAAATAGTTCTATCTTGAATGATATTTTTTTTACCTTTTTGTAATTGTAAAATAGTACCGTAACGGCTATTTAAAAAATAAATTTGAAGGTTAAAACTCCATCTTTGCATGTCTTCATAAAAATCTGATATATAAGGATTGTCCTCTACATCTTCATAATGAGGTTCAAAGTTGTAATGTTTACTTAAAAGTGTAGTAAGTGTTGTTTTTCCCGATCCAATATTTCCTGCTATTGCTAAATGCATATTACTATTTTATTATGCTACGATTTTAGTGCTTTAAAAACAAACGATTTAAACACTGTTTCAACATTTTTGGATTTTGTTGGTATAGTTATTGAAAACTAAGGCATAGTAACACGATAAAATTTATTACTTTGCGCAACATTTTTAAAATGAAGAAACTTCATCAACTCATAATAAGCAGCTTCTTTCGCACATTTTTACCAACAATAGTGGTGGTAATGTTTATATTGCTGATGCAATTCATTTGGCTTTATGTAGATGAATTAGTGGGCAAAGGCTTAGAATGGCATGTAATAGCAGAACTACTTTTTTACTGGTCAGCATCGTTAATACCGCAAGCCTTGCCTTTGGCAGTATTATTGGCTTCCATCATGACATTTGGAAATTTGGGCGAAACCTACGAGCTAGTAGCTGCAAAGGCCGCGGGTGTTTCCATTTGGAAAATGTTTAAGCCCATGTATTTTGTTATGTTTGGAATTTCTTTATTCGGAGTTTTTGTTTCCAACGTACTTATACCAGTTGCTAATTTAAAAAGTCGTGCATTATTATATGATGTAAGGGAAAAAAAACCCGCTTTGGCCATAACTGAAGGTGTTTTTTATAGTGGTATTCAAGGAATAACCATAAGGGTTGGTAAAAAAGACAAGAAAACCCAAGTAATGCAGGATATTATTATATATGATAAACGTGCAAACACTGCTCATTCAACAGTTATTTCGGCTAAAAAAGGAATCATGAGTTTAAGCAATGATGGGAGGTTTTTATTTTTTACTTTATTTGATGGAGCAAG
>JBIILW010000285.1:0-3250 GCA_044338265.1 Bacteroidia bacterium
CCAGCAATTAAAAATTGAACTTCATTTCTGCTTCGTCCACAAAATGAACATTTATCTTCGGTTTTTTTTGCCATTAAAATGATTGAACTATTATTTTAAAAAATAGCTTACGAATATAATACAACCTAAGGCGTTTTTTGTTTATTTTTTATAAATGAATTATTAAAGCTCATTATAACAAGATTATTTACATAAAAATTGAAATTGCTCAGCTAATTTGTTTAGCTCAAAATAAGGTCTAATTTGCAAGCCATTTTAAAAGTAAAAACTAAATAATAAAATTATGATAATTGGAGTTCCAAAGGAAATTAAGAACAATGAAAACCGTGTAGGATTAACTCCTGCAGGTGTAATTGCTTTTGTAAAAGCAGGCCATCAAGTATTTGTACAAGCAACTGCTGGAAACGGTAGTGGTTTTTCTGATGAAGAATATGCAGGTGCTGGCGCAACTGTTTTAGCTACTATTGACGAAGTTTATGGTAAAGCTGAAATGATTGTTAAAGTAAAAGAACCCATTGAATCGGAATATACTTTAATCAAAGAAGGACAATTATTGTTCACTTATTTCCACTTTGCAAGTTATGAGCCATTAACTCACGCCATGATTGCACGTAAAGCCATTTGCTTAGCTTACGAAACAGTAGAGAAAAAAGACAGATCTTTACCTTTATTAGTTCCAATGAGCGAAGTGGCAGGTAGAATGAGTATTCAAGAAGGTGCAAAATATTTAGAAAAACCAATGGGCGGACGCGGTATTTTATTAGGTGGCGTACCGGGTGTGAAACCAGCACAAGTTTTAATTTTAGGCGGTGGAATTGTTGGAACCCAAGCAGCTAAAATGGCTGCTGGTATGGCTGCAGACGTAACCATTATGGATATTTCAATTCCTCGTTTACGCGAGCTAGACGATATATTACCTGCAAATGTAAAAACGGTATTTAGCAATGAATATAATATTCGTGAGGCCATCAAAACATCAGATTTAATTATTGGAGCGGTATTAATACCAGGAGCAAAAGCACCTCATTTAATTACGCGTGAAATGTTAAAAATGATGCGTCCGGGTACAGTTTTAGTGGATGTAGCAGTTGATCAAGGTGGATGTATTGAAACTTGTAAACCTACTACACACGAAAATCCTACTTACGAAATTGATGGAATTATTCATTATTGCGTAGCAAACATGCCTGGTGCAGTTCCTTATACTTCTACTTTGGCTTTAACAAATGCTACTTTACCTTATGCTTTGCAATTAGCAAACAAAGGTTGGAAAAAAGCTTGTGCCGATAACGAAGAATTACGTTTAGGTTTAAATGTAGTAGAAGGTAAAATAGTTTACAAAGGTGTTTCAGATGCATTTGGTTTACCTTACCACGAAGTAAATTCAGTATTGTAATCAATTCGAATTTTTAAATACTAAATTCGAAAATATAGTTTACGAAAAGCTACTCCAATTTGGGGTAGCTTTTTTTTGAGGTAATTTGTAGAGACGTTTAATTAAACGTCTCTACGGTTTTGAATATTGGAGACTCGATTAATCGCGTATTTACAAACGGGCACAAACTTTATAGAAACTGTTGTTCGACCCCATCGGGGTCGCATGTTTGTAGCTAGGTTATTTATTATATACATACGACCCCGTTGGGGTCGAACATTAGCACAAATGTTTTTACTACTATCCTTAGTCTTGTGAAATGGCCTTTGGGTGGCTGACTAAGGATTTGAAATGAGAAATGAGTCTCCAAACCCGTTTTATTTTTACACATAAAAAAAGCTGCCCTTTCGAGCAGCTTTTAGATTATAATTATGTTATTGATTAATGTTCGTGATTAGCGTGATGAGCATGGTTATGCTCTTCTACTATTTTCATAAACTCTTCTTTACCTACTTCTTTTTCTTCAATGGTAATTAAACTTTTAACAGTAGCATTTACCTTAATTTTTACAGCCGAATTAATCATTTTACTTCTGTAATCTTCTTTTTTTAAACTTGGCTCTATTAATTGATTAATTAAGTCTTCGTTTAGACCACTCATTGAATAACCACCAAACATTTGCTTGGTATATTCAACCGCTGCAGCTCTAATATCGGCTTCTTCAATTTTAATTTCATTGGCAGTCATTATTTTTTCTTCTACCAAATGATTTTTCAAATAATTAGCCTCAGGCAAATAAGCAGTTTCTATGTTTTCAGTATTAAACTTATCAGCATACCTATCCATTAACCAGCGCTTTAAAAATTCGTCAGGTAAAGTTACGTTGTGCTTAGCTACTAAAGTATCCATCATGTTATGTTCTAACAAATGATCGGCTTGGCCAGTATAAAAACCTTTGATATCTTCACTAATTTTAGCTCTTAAATCAGCTTCAGTCGTAATATTTCCTGGTCCGTAAGCAGCATCAAATAATTCTTGGTCAATGGCACCTTCGATATTGCGTTTAATATCTACTACTTCAAAACTAAAGTTAGGATTTAAGTCGGCAACGCCTACTTTAGCCACACCTAAAGCATGACTCATTTCTTGCTCATCGTTATTAAATAAAGTAAAAATATTAACAGTAGATTTAGCGCCTTTGCTTATTCCTGTTAGTAATGCTTTTGCTTCAGCATTGGTTACTACCGATAATAACATAGGAACATTATCTGCTTTTACACCACCTTCTAATTCAGTTTTATCGTCAGCTAATTCCACTAAGTTTAAATAAACCATGTCGTTATCTTGCTCTGCAATGGCTACGTCTTCTAATTTACCAAAACGCTTGCGCATTCTTCCTATTTCTTCCGTAACTTCTGCATCATCTACGCTCACTGTGTAACGAGTAAACACATCATCTTTACCAATGTTTAAATCAAACTCGGGAGCAACTCCCAAATCAAAATTAAAATTATAATCAATGCCTTTTTCTATTTTTTCTACCAAAGTATCTTGGTTTAAAACAGGCTCACCTAATAAATTTACTTTATTGTCGGTAATATAATTATGCAAAGCGTTAGATGCTAAAGTATTTATTTCTTCTAATAAAATACTGTTACCAACTTGTTTTTCAATCATTCCCATGGGCGCAGTTCCTGGTCTGAATCCGGGTATGTTTACTTTTTTTCTGTAGTCTTTTAATTTTTTGTCATAATTAGGCATGTAATCAGCGCTGCCTATTTGTATGGAGATGGTGCCGTTTAAAGCATCTTTTTTATCAAATGTTACGTTCATTGTATTTATTTTATTCTTTTTTTATTTTTTATTAAAAAAAAT
>JBIILW010000287.1:0-3237 GCA_044338265.1 Bacteroidia bacterium
AAATAAAAAATGTTCAAACAATATCGTCCACCAAGTGCAAGTGTATTGCCACCAGCAGTAAAAAATTTGTTAATTATTAATGGTCTTTTTTTCTTAGCAACCTATGTTTTAAAAGACAGAAATGTGGTAGATTTAACCAAAACTTTTGGGCTATTTTTTCCATTAAGTCAAAATTTTAAAACATTTCAGCTGCTTACTTACATGTTTATGCATGCCGATTTTTTTCATATTTTTTTCAATATGTTAAGCCTGTACATGTTTGGCACTAGCATTGAAAATTTTTGGGGTTGGAAACGTTTTAGTGTATTTTATTTAGTAACAGCTTTAGGTGGAGCTGTGGTTTATTTATTGGTAAAATATATTGAAATCTCACAGTTAAAATCTCAAATTCCATTAGACGTTTATAACATGGTGGTGAACGATGGAACGGATATGATTAAGAAGGGTTATAACTACACCAACACGCAGGCTGCCGATTTAAATTTACTCATTAACATTCCTGTAATAGGTGCAAGTGGCGCGGTTTATGGTGTGTTGCTAGCCTTTGGAATGATGTTCCCAAATACCGAAATTATGATGCTCATGTTCCCAGTTCCTATCAAAGCCAAATATTTGGTTTTTATAATGGGAGGCATGGAATTATTACTTGGTGTAAATAATGTTGCTGGCGATAATGTGGCGCATTTTGCCCATTTAGGTGGTATGTTATTTGGCTTTATTTTGGTTAAATATTGGAACAAAACCAATAGAAATACTTTTTATTAATAGCTTAGTTTTTAATCAATTTTCCCATGTCGTTATTAGATGATTTAAAATACAAGTTGACACAAAAAAATGCAGTGGTAAGAATCATTGCACTGAACGTTTTGGTGTATTTGGTGTTTGGACTTGCACATGTTTTATTTTGGCTTTTTCAAGCCAATGATATTTTATCGCTGGTTGAAAAAAAGTTTGTTCTATATGCCAATCTGAGTAATTTCATGATGCAACCTTGGGGCATCTTAACCTATATGTTTTTTCATGATGGATTTTTCCATATCCTGTTTAACATGCTTTGGTTATATTGGTTAGGGATGTTACTTCACGAATATTTGGGTAATACACGCGTGTATCAAATTTATTTTGTTGGTGGTATTTTTGGCGGATTTCTTTACATGTTTTCCTATAATATTTTTCCGGTTTTTAGTTCAAACCTAAATGATTCTTATGCATTAGGTGCATCGGCCGGAGTGCTTGCCATCGTAGCGGCTGCGGCTACTTTGCTACCAAATTACACTGTTATGTTATTTGGAGTTTTTCCAATTCAGTTGCGTTACATTGCTTTGGTTTCTGTGCTCATTGATTTGTTAAATATTCCTAGCAATAACGCAGGCGGAAGAATTGCGCATGTGGGTGGTGCACTTGCAGGATTTTTATTTATAAAATACCTTTATACCAATAACGATTTAACCAATGCCATTCATTCGGTAAGTACTTTTTTTAAGGGATTTTTCAAGCAAAAACCAACCATGAAAGTGCATCACAAAGCGGATTCAAAAGTAAATTTTAGTGCTAAAGCAAATAAGCCAAATCAGGCTGATATAGATGCAATTTTAGATAAGATAAGTAAAAGCGGATACGAAAGCTTAAGTGCAAAGGAAAAAGAATTGCTGTTTAAAGCGAGTAAGGAATAATGGCAACTGGCTTCTTGCAGCTGGCTGATTGGTGTTTTAACATAAATTGAATTACATTTTTCTTGCTAGCGGCTAGGAGCCAGTGGCCAGTAGCTATTTTATCAAACCTTTTTCCAATAAATATTCAGCAATTTGAACGGTATTAGTGGCAGCACCTTTGCGCAAATTATCGGCTACAATCCATAAGTTTAAAGAGTTTGCTTGACTTTCATCACGCCTTATTCTTCCTACAAAAACCTCATCTTTTCCATCGGCAAATAATGGCATTGGATATTCAAAATTAGCCACATCATCTTTTAAAATAACACCGCTTGTGTTGGTTAAAAGTGAACGCACTTCTTGTAAATCAAAATCGTTTTCAAATTCAATGTTTACACTTTCTGAATGACCGCCAGTAGTAGGAATTCTTACACAAGTAGCAGTAACGTTAATGGAATCATCGCCCATAATTTTTTTGGTTTCCAACACCATTTTCATTTCTTCTTTGGTGTAACAATTGTCTAAAAAAACATCAATTTGTGGAATGGCATTTTTGTCAATTTGGTATTTATAAGCCATATCGCCTGCAATTCCATTTCGTTCATTTTCCATTTGCTGAACGGCCTTTACGCCTGTTCCTGTTACCGATTGATAAGTAGAAACCACCACCCGTTTTATTTTATATTTTTGGTGCAGCGGCTGCAATACCAAAACCATTTGAATGGTAGAACAGTTTGGATTGGCAATGATTTTATCGTTGGCAGTTAAAACCTTTGCATTTACTTCAGGAACCACTAATTTTTTGGTTTCATCCATGCGCCATGCCGATGAATTATCAATGACAAAACAACCCACTTCAGCAAACTTTGGTGCCCATTCCAACGAAACACTTCCACCTGCAGAAAACAAAGCCACTTGAGGTTTTTTATCAATGGCTTGTTGCATGGTATGCAAAGTATATTCAGTTCCTTTAAAGCTTATTTTTTTACCTGCCGATTTTTCGGAAGCAACGGGAATAAACTCGGTAATTGGAAAGTTTTTTTCTTCCAAAACCTTTAACATCACTGAACCCACTAAACCGGTGGCACCAACTACTGCAACTCTCATATATTTTTATTGATTTTATGCTGCGAAAGTAAATGATAAATTGGAATTATAAAGTATGAAGTCCCGACACATCGAGAAAGTATGAATTATAAATGATGAAGTATGAAACTATTCTTTAATAATTTTGATGCTTTGTTTGTTCATACCATCAATACTCAGGAAATACATGCCGCTTTGCAATGTTTCTAGGTTTACTAATGTTTCGTCCATGTTTTAAACCTATCATGGCTGTAATTGTTCAAATTTTAGACTTGATAATTCACGTTTCTACTCGGTTCTTAATGCTTCTACTGGGCTAATGTTTACAGCTTTTTGGGCGGGAATAATTCCGGCTAAAGCGCCAGAAATTACTAAAATTACAAGCGCTTTTAGCGCAATAATAATGTCAACACTTGGGTTTTGGAACATGCCAGTTTCTTGTCCTTTTAGTGCCATGTTTACTGCTTCTAAAGTAAAAACACCAACAACCAAACCAATA
>JBIILW010000288.1:0-3225 GCA_044338265.1 Bacteroidia bacterium
ATATAGATACCATAAACCCTTTTAACGGCTATTTGATTAGGCCTAAAGAAGAAGCCTATGTAAAACTTCAAAGCCAAATAGACGCTTCAAACGTTAAGCTTTCAAAGAAAAAATGGATGTATGCAATGGAAGGAATCGTGATGATATTTTTATTGTTCTGGGGAATATTATGGGTATATAGAACTTTTGAAAAAAGTATCAAATTAAATCAACAACAAAACAATTTTTTATTGTCGGTAACTCATGAATTAAAAACGCCAATTGCATCAGTAAAACTATATTTAGAAACTTTATTGAAGCGCGATTTAGAGAAAGAACAGCAACATATTATTTTAAAAAATTCCATTAACGATACCAATAGATTGAGGGTTTTGGTTGATAATTTATTGCTTTCAGCACAATTAGAAACTAAGCATTATGAACCCTTAATGACTCAAATAAACTTGAGTGAATTATTGCATAAAATAATTGACAAATACACTGAACCAAGAAATTTACAAGACAGAATAATAAAAAATATAGAACATCAAGTATTCATAACAGCAGATGAATTTGCCATTGAAACCATGGTAATTAATTTATTAACCAATGCTGAAAAATATTCTGACAATAACATTACAATTCTTTTAAAGTCGGATAATAAACGCGTATTATTAAGCGTAGCAGATTTAGGAATAGGCATTTCAGACGATGATAAACAAAGGCTTTTTGATAAGTTTTATAGGGTTGGCGAGGAACAAACTCGTAAAACAAAAGGAACAGGGCTAGGATTGTTTATTGTTAAAAAATTAGTACATATTCATCATGCAACCATTGAGGTGAAAAACAATCATCCTAGTGGAACAAACTTTGAGGTTAGTTTTCACGTACAGTGAAATCAATGACCACTCAAAAACTTTTTATAAATGAATAATATACTATTGGTAGAAGATGAAGAAAATCTTCAACATGCACTTAAACTTAATTTAGAATTGGAAAATTACCATGTAATTGCCGTAGGCGATGGTAAAAAAGCCATAGATACATTTAGAGAACGCAAATTTGATTTAGTTGTTCTTGACATCATGTTACCTGAAATGGATGGTTACATGGTTTGTGAAAATATTAGACTTCACGATCAAAATATTCCAATTTTATTTTTATCAGCTAAAAGTACCCCTGCAGAAAGAATTGAAGGTTTGAAAAAAGGGGGTGATGATTACTTAACAAAACCTTTTGATTTAGAAGAACTTTTGATACGTATCAAAAAATTATTAATTAAAAGAGATAAAATTAGGTCAACTGAAAAAGCACTTCCTGTAATTTTTAATTTCGGAAAAAATTGGATAAACTTTGATAGCCATCAAGCAAATGGAGTAACTGGTTTGATTGATTTAACTAAAAAAGAAACTTTATTGCTTAAATTATTAATCGAAAATAAAAATTCAGTAGTAAGCAGGGAACATATTCTAAAAGTAGTATGGGATTATAACGTAATACCCAATACTAGAACAGTAGATAATTTTATGCTTAGTTTACGCAAATACTTTGAAACAGATCCTAAAAACCCAGTATTCTTTCACTCATCGCGAGGAATAGGATATAAATTTGTAGAACAGGCAACAGTAACTGCTTAAAAAAACCATATCAAACCAACTTCAAATTGAAGTTGGTTTTTTTTATTTATTAACGAATAAAAGTCTACCATTTAGCTATTTATAAATTAACAGAGTTAAATCAATAAAATAATTTCAAATAGTAAAACAAAACACTAACATTTGTGCTTTCAAAATTATACAGTAAACAAACCAAATGAAAATAGGAATTGTGTGTTATCCAACCTACGGTGGTAGCGGTGTAGTAGCTACCGAACTAGGAAAAGCATTAGCACAAAGAGGACATCAAGTACACTTTATAGCTTATAAACAACCGGCTAGATTAGACTCATTTATGAGTAATATTTTTTACCATGAAGTAAATGTGAGTACTTATCCATTATTTGATTTTCCTCCTTACGAAACTTCATTAGCAAGCACTTTGGTAGATGTAGTAAAATTTGAAAAATTAGATTTACTCCACGTTCATTATGCCATTCCGCATGCATCGGCAGCTATTATGGCTAAATTAATATTGGCTACTGAAGGTATCAATATTCCAGTAATAACTACTTTACACGGAACCGATATTACTTTGGTTGGAAAAGATTCATCGTTTGAACCTGTAGTTACTTATTCCATTAATCAATCAGATGGCGTAACTTCCGTTTCCGATTCATTGAAACAAGATACTTACAGACATTTTAAAACAAAAAAACACATAGAAGTCATTCCAAATTTTATTGATGTTTCTCGTTTTCAAAAACAAGCAAAAGAACATTTTAAAAAAGCCATTGCTCCGCAAAATGAAAAATTAATTGTTCATACTTCTAACTTTAGAAAAGTTAAAAGAGTGGAAGATGTGATAAAAATATTTGGTAAAATAAGTGAGAAAATTCCTTCAAAATTACTGTTAGTTGGCGATGGACCAGAGCGTCATCATGCGGAAATGCTTTGCCGTGAATTAAATTTATGTGGAAGCACCCTGTTTTTAGGTAAACAAAATCCTGTAGAAGAAATTTTAAGTGTTTGCGATTTATTTTTGATGCCCAGTGAAACAGAAAGTTTTGGGCTGTCTGCATTAGAAGCAATGGCTTGTCAAGTTCCTGTTATTGCTAGTAATGCAGGTGGAATTCCTGAGTTAATTCAAAACGGAATTTCTGGATTTATGGCTGAGGTTGGTAATGTAGATGAAATGGCCGCAAAAGGAATTTATATTTTAGAAAATGAGGAACGATTACATCAATTCAAAGCAAATTCTTTGGCACGTGCTTTAGAATTTGATATCACTAATATAGTTCCTATTTATGAAAGTTTTTACATGAAAATTTTAAGCGAACAAACTAAATAAAAAAGCAATTCAATGAACTTACTCAAACAAAAAATTGGAATTTTAGGTGGTGGTCAACTTGGGCGAATGCTGATTGAAGAAGCACTTCGATTAAATGTAAATGTAAATATTTTAGAAAACTCAAAAGATTGTCCTTGTTACCATTTGGCACATGAATTTATTGAAGGTTCGTTGACTGATGAAGCTAAAATAATGGAATTAGCTGCTATGAGTGATGTGCTCACTTTTGAGATTGAACATGTAAATACAGAGGCATTAATAAAATTAGAAGATGAAGGAAAAACCATCATTCCATCGCCT
>JBIILW010000289.1:0-3215 GCA_044338265.1 Bacteroidia bacterium
TGCGGGATTTATATTAGAACCTGAAGGCGATTTTAGTACAAAAGTAACTTGGACTTTAGATGGAGAAAATAAAGGACTGTCAAAATGGTTTGGTGTTTTGATTGGTGTATTTATGAGTGAAGATTATGAAAATGGTTTGGCAAATATTAAACGTATTTGTGAAACTAAGTAAATAGCTAAATGTTGGGCTTTTGCTAATGGCTTCTGGCTACTTGCTTCTGGCATCTGGCAGTTTTTTTTGAATTATAAATTCATTATCATCAATGTAGGGTCAGACCTTTGTGTCTGCCCTTTTTATTACATGTATTCAATAAATAAAATATTTCCAAGTTTATCAATTTGTATCTGCTTGTTTTATAACTGTTTTACCGTTTGTTACAAAAACAGCTCGCTAATAACATAATTTGATACCATTTTTTCGCATTCAATTATTTAAAAGTACCATTTAAAAAATTAAAGCATTTTTTTTATAAAAAAAGGTTGTTTTTTTATTGCAAGCATGCTTATTTGCAAACATGATAAAAAAGATAATCTTTTCAATAACAGTATTATTCAGTTTAATAGGCCAATTAAAAGCCAACGATTCCACCAAAATAGTTTTAAAAACCTTCAATCCTGAACCTTACCAAGGCGAATTATTTAAACTAATTGGTCAGGTAATTACAAACTTACATTACCGAAAAATTCCTATTGATAACAAACTTTCTGAAGAACTTTTAAGCAATTATATCAAGCATCTAGATCCATTGCATTTATATTTTATTCAAGCTGATATTACTGAATTTGATAAATATAAATACAGTTTAGACGATGATTTATTGAATGGAAATGCAAACCCAGGTTTTGAAATTTACAACAAATATCAAAGCAGGTTAGAAGAAAGAATTAACTATGCTTTTGACTTACTGAAAACTGAAATGAGTTTTGATAGCCAAGATTCATTTTTATTTAAAAGAGAAGATGTGAATTTTACAAATTCAATAAGTGAACTTGACAAACTTTGGTTAAATAAAGTGAAATATGAAGTTTTGGCTTTAAAATCGGATGGGAAAGAATACAAAACTTGTGCTGAAATAGTAAGAAAACGTTACTATAATTTATACAAGCAATTAAGTAAAACAAAAACAGTTGATGTATTTAGTTTTTATGCCAATGCCCTAACCGAAATTACTGATCCACATACCAATTACATGGCTCCTAGACAAGCCGATGACTTTAACACAACCATGAGTTTAAGTTTGGAAGGAATAGGCGCTACGCTTCAAACTGATAACGAATACACCAAAATTACTTCTTTGGTAAAAGGTGGTCCGGCCGAAAAAAGTAAATTACTCGTTGTGAATGATAAAATAGCCGCGGTAGGTCAGGGAAAAGAAGGTGAAATGGTTAATGTGTTAGATTGGAGAATAGATGATGTAGTGGGTTTAATTAGGGGAAAAAAAGGAACCATCGTTCGTTTGGAAATTGTATCGGCTGACATAACTATTAAGAAAAATAAAATCATTGAAATAGTAAGAGATAAAATAGTTTTAGAAGATCAAGCATCGAAAAGTACCATTAAAGAAATTAAAAAAGACGGTAAAAAATATAAAATTGGTACCATTGACATTCCTACTTTTTACCTTGATTTTGCTAGGGCTGCTGCAGGTGAAAAAGATTATAAAAGTACCACCCGTGATGTAAGAAGAATTATTGGTGAATTCAAAAAAGAAAAAGTAGATGCCATTGTCATTGATTTAAGAAATAATGGTGGAGGGTCATTGACTGAGGCCATAGATTTAACAGGCTTATTTATTACTACAGGTCCCGTTGTTCAAGTGAAGGATGCTAATGGTGTTGTAAAATCGGAAAATGACAGAGACGATGAAATTCTTTGGAGTGGACCAGTGGAAGTAATCGTCAATAGATTTAGTGCAAGTGCAAGTGAAATATTTGCTGCTGCCATGCAAGATTATGGCAGGGCTTTAATTATTGGTGAACAAACTTATGGCAAAGGAACAGTTCAAAACATGGCCAACTTAGACCAATATATGCAATATGGTGATAAGAAAATGGGGCAAGTAAAAATTACCCTTGCTAAGTTTTACCGCATCAGTGGTGGAAGTACTCAACACAAAGGTGTAATTCCTGATATAGAATTTCCAAGTATTTTTGCTAGTAAAGAATTTGGTGAAGATGCCAGCAAATACTCACTTCCATACGATAGCATAAACCCTGATTCGTATGCTAAAAATGTAAATTTCAATAATAATTTAACTGCATTATCTTCATTGCATAGCAATAGAATGGCAAATAATCCTGAATATAAATATTTGTTAGAAGACATTGAATCAGTAAAAAAAGCTGAATTAGACAATTACATTTCAGTGAATGAAACCACTTATAAAAAAGAATTGACAGAAACAGAAGCCAAAAACAAAGCCAGAAAAGAAGCCCGTGAAAAGGCAAAAGCTAGTTTGGGTAAAAATGCGGCAAATGCTGATTTGATTTTAGATGAAGCCATTGAATTAATTACCGATAAAATGATGCTTGATAAGAAGTAGGTTGATTGGTGTTTAAGTGTTTGTGTGTTTATGTGTTAAAGTGTTTGTGTGTTTAAGTGTTTGTGTGTTTAAGTGTTTAAGAGTTAAAGTGTTTATGTGTGAAAGTGTTTGTGTGAAAAATAATCAACTAAGTACTATGTACTAGAAAATAAAAAATAAAAAAAAATGAATAACAAAAAAACCATCACCATTGAAGCAACTGTAAAAGTACAAATAGAAACAGTTTGGAGCAAATGGACCAATCCTAATGATATTGTTAATTGGAACAATGCATCTGATGATTGGCACACCACCAAAGCTGAAAATGATTTGGTAATAGGTGGGAAGTTTTCCTATAGAATGGAAGCAAAAGATGGAAGTTTTGGTTTTGATTTTTGGGGTATTTATACCCATATTATTTCTAATGAATTAATTGAATACACCATGGGTGACGAAAGAAAAGCAAAAGTGTTATTTGTAAGTAAAAATGGTCAAACTAACATCACTACTGAATTTGAGGCAGAAGATGAAAACCCAATAGAAATGCAGCAATTTGGATGGCAAGCCATTTTGAATAACTTTAAAAAATATGCTGAATTGTAATTTACAATGAATAATAAAAAGCTCCTGATATTAATTATTTAGGAGCTTTTTTTTGCATTGACTTCAAATATTTATATTCATTTATAAAAC
>JBIILW010000290.1:0-3213 GCA_044338265.1 Bacteroidia bacterium
TTCAATAATTTCTTTGCGGGTTAAATTACTTCCCCAATTTAAAAAATCGCCTTGAAAAGTTTGCAAGCCAATTCTATGACACAGCAAATCGCGAACGGTACATAATGAAGTAGAAGTTTCATCATACAACTTAAAATCGGGCATGTATTTAGTTACTTTTTCATCGAGTAACAATCGTTTTTGACTATTTAATAATGCGATAGAAGTACCAGTAAATGCTTTGCTATTAGATGCAATTTGGAACAAAGTATTTTCATCAACTTTAGCTGATTTTCCATCTTGCTTAACGCCAAATCCTTTACAAACTACTATTTTTCCATCTTTAACAATGGCAATGGCTAAACCAGGAACTTGCCATCTTTCCATTTCGCGTTTTACATAACTATCGAGCGAGTCTTTTAAAAAAGCGGGTTGAGCAAATAACCCAAAGTTAACAAATAATAAAAGTATGGTGATTTTTAGTTGATGCATGTGTTTGTTATTAGATTTTAGTACTTTATTCAATAATTTTGATCAAAAATACTCATATTAAATTAATAAAAAACAAAACCCTTAAAAAGCTTTTGCTGATTAAGGGTTCGTTGAAGTAATTGGATGAAATTTTGTTACATCCATTTAGATAAAAAACTCAATAAATCTTTTCTAAGTTCAGCAAATAATTCTTCAAAACGAATCATTTTTTGGCGTTCTTCCGCATGATCATCCATTTTTCTGTGGTTACTAGCAATGGGATTATTAATAATCGATTCTTCAATATTATTCACATGCTGTTTTATATCGTGCTTTAAAAAATCAATTTGCTCATTCTGAATTTTAAATTGATTTTGAAATCTTTCAACAAAAACCAATACCTCTTGATGATTGTTTTTTGATGCAATTTCATCTAAACGAATTTGCATAATTTTCAAATCATCTTTATAAAAAAGTAGCTTATTTAACCATTCTTTATGTTCTAAATGTAAATCCACTAATGCTATTTGAGTATTCATAATTTTATTTAATTTTACAGCACAAAATAAAAGCATTAAAAAAACAAAAATAATGACCAACTTCATGCTATTTATTGATTAGAAAAACATTTTAGTAAATTTTAAAAATTAAAATTTTCATTTGCTAATGAATTAAAATCTCACGCCTTCTAATCATTTTATCGTCTATATATATTTTCAAATAATATTTTCCAGGACCAAAATTATCGTTTGTAATATCTATATGTTTAACATTGGTGCCAATTGGCAATACTTCATTTTTCAAACATTCTTGAACCACATTGTTATTTTTATCGCATAGTACAATTCGTAAAATTCTTGGTTCAGAAATATCAAATGTTAGGGTTGAAGAGAATATTTTATTGCTTATAAATACTTCAGGTTTCCGAGTTTCAGTTCCTGTAAATTTAGCCAATAATTTATCGTAATTCCAGTTTTTAGCTTTGGCCACAAAAGCTAACATTTCCCTATCTTTTTCATTGTAAATATTAAACGATGGTTCAGTATTGTCAGTAAAAACCCACATGGCATTTTGAACATTATCATTTTTAAAATATTCTTTTTCATCTACCCAAACTGCAAATTGTTTAGGTTGCCCAATGGCAAAATTTCCTAATTTAAAAACTAAATCTTTACTTGGGCAATTGTCGTGTTTTTGTGCGCAAAGTGCGTTCAAATTTTTACTTAAAGTTTGATTAGGTTTTAGTTCATAAATTTCGTGTTTTACTAAAATTAAATTCTGAACATTTGAATCGCTAGGAATAAACAAGCGGCCAGCTTCCAAATCAATGTTTAATTTTCTGTTTTTTAAATTCGTAATTTTTAAATTCAAACAGGCATCTCCAAGTCCGCTATTTGATTTTACTTTAACAGTAATGAGTTTGTTTTTGATTGCTTCAGCAATAGAAATATTGCTTGCAATACATGATTTTACTGTAGCTGCCATCTCAAAGATGATGAGGCTAATGATGATAATTTTTTTCATAATATAAATTTTTTATTTGTTCATAAAACGAATTGTCATGAAAATTATTACATTTATTAATTTTATATTCGCTACAAATTATATGATGAAAAAACTGCTTTTTATATTTACTCTTTTTATTGCTTTTCAAAGCAATGCACAAAATTACAAGCCTTTAGAAAGAGTTGACCCACCTTTTTGGTGGAATAATTTAAACAATAAAGAACTTCAATTAATGCTTTTTGGCAAAAACATTGCGGCAAGCACTTTAAAAATAAATACCCTTGGGGTAAAACTTTTAAGAGTTGAAAAGGTAGAAAATACGGACTATTTATTTGCTTATATCAACCTTCAAAATTTTAATGGAAATAGTTTTGTTATTCAATTCAGTAAAGGAACAGAAACATATAATTATACCTATAAATTAGAAAAATTAACCAAAGAAATTGACAATATTACTCAAGCTGATTTTATATACATGGCCATGCCTGACAGGTTTGCAAATGGCGATACCACCAACGATGTAGTGCAAGGATTACGCGAAAATATTTGTGATAGAAACGATTTGAATGGCCGTCATGGTGGCGATTTAAAAGGCGTCATAGACCATTTGGATTATTTAAAAGATTTAGGAATTACTACACTTTGGTTAAATCCAACTTTAATTAACGACCAACCAAAATACAGTTATCATGGTTATGCATTAACCGATCATTATTTAACTGATCCAAGATTTGGAACAAATAACGATTATAAAAAACTAGGTGCCGAACTCAAAAAACGGAACATGAAATTGGTAATGGATTTAGTGCCAAATCATATTGGCGACAAGCATTGGATGTTTTTAAACATGCCTGAAAAAAACTTGGTTAATCAATGGCCAGAATTTACCAGAACCAATTACCGCGCACCTGTTCATTACGATCCTTATGCCAGCAAAGCTGAAAAAAAATTGATGACAGATGGTTGGTTCGATACTCAAATGCCCGATGTAAATGAAACCAATCCAAGAATTGCTACTTACTTAATGCAAAGTTATTTGTGGTGGATAAACTTTGCGGGAATTGATGGATTTAGAATAGATACTTACAGTTATAACGATGTAGATTTTATGAATAATTGCATGGGCTATATAAAAAAAGAATATCCAAATTTTTGGAGTAGTGGCGAAATTTGGGAACGAGGCGTTTTGAGCAATGCCTATTTTGTGAACAAAAGTAATTTTGCAAAAGCACCTCAAAGTAACTTAAGCAGCGCCAT
>JBIILW010000291.1:0-3211 GCA_044338265.1 Bacteroidia bacterium
CTCAGGGCATTGTTTTGATTGATACGTTCTACTAACGACCACATGTCGTATATTCTACTGTGCAAATCGCTTTTTTTATTAGGAAATATGAGCGTTGCCAAAGTTTCTGCATTTTTTAAATGAGCAATGCAATTCAAGTAAACCCGTTTAAAATTAACTTTTATTTTCCTACCATTTGAAATACCACTTAATTCATCTAATAAAAATGTAGCATATCTTCTATGATTAATGGCTTTTGTAAAATTATTTTTGCTATATAAAATGGCAGAATCTAAAAAGTCTAAACGCCTTGTAGCTGTGTTTCTAGATGCGTTTCCCAAATAGCCGTAATAACTCGCAATGGCATCGGAATCAAAACTTTTGGTTTTGATATTTTTAAAACATTTTTCTGCCTTTTTTATAAAATAATAGGACGAGTCTGGATTAATATAACAATGGTAATAGTTTGCTATTCGGGCATAATAAAAGGCGCTATCAAAACTTGTTTGGTGCTTCATGGTAAAAAGCAAATTTGTAAATTTTAAATTTGCCTCGTAATGCCCTTGATCAATATGATAGTCTGCTAAAAAATTATAACAACTGGCTAATTCAATTGTTGGATAATTATTTTTTTTATCTAAAATAGCTTGAGCTGATTTTAAAGCCAATGCTGTTTTACCTTGCCAAAATAATTCAAGAGGTAATGTTTCAGCATATAAAAGCAGTGATTTAAAGAATAAGGCGAAAAGGAGTGCAAGGGTTTTTTTTGACATAAAAATTAAAAACAGAATTTCAGCTTATTGATTCCCGAAATCTTTTAAAATTATTGTTCTTTTTTCATTGAAAACAGCATCATCAAAATGGGTTTTGTTCAATAGTTGCAAGCCTTTTTCTTTTTGCTGATTGTATAAATAACACAAGGAAAGATAGTACATAGCATGATTACTATAAACAGAAGAATTTGGTACTTTACTTAAAAATGTTTCTGCTTCATTTAACTGATTTAATTGCATACAACTAATTCCACTATAATAAAATGCGGTGTCGTTGTTGTGTGTTTTTGAAAAATAAGAAAGCGCCTCTTTATAATTTTTATTTTTATAATAACTCATTCCATTTATTAAATCAACATTGTTGCTAGCAGCACTCATCCACACTTTAAATCCTACATCTTCTATCATGTAATTTTCCATGTTTTGATGCTTGCAAGTAGACAATTTTATAAAATAACCAACACCCATGATTAACAAAAATATTGCAGCTATTTTATAAATTTTATAAATGGAATTTGTTCTTTTAGAAACGATTTTTAATGGTTCAATAGCTATGAATTTTTTTAAAGCAATTATATCATAGTCATTGTTTTCTAAAAACAATTTTAATCCCATCAAATCATCTTCATCAAAGTTGTTGGATTTAATATAATCCAAAAAGTAAACTTGCTGATTTAATATACCATCAAGCACTTCGTTATAGTTATGTTTAGCATGTTTTGTCATTACATAAATAGTTGCCATAGTTTTTTAACACGCTGTTTGGCACTATGCAGCGTATTTCTTACAGTATTGTAACTTATATTTAATTGCATTGCAATTTCATCATTTTTAAAACCTTGTAAATGTAACTGTAAAATTTCTTTTTCTCGCTTTGATAAATAATCAATCAATTGTTTGATGGCATCTTCCTCAAAACGAACGAAAATAGCATTTGTACTAATATAACTTGTTATTGATTCAATTTGTTTTTTTATTTCTTGATGAAGTTTGTTTTGTTTGATTTCATCCAAGGATTTATTTTTAATAATGCTTAACAGCAATGGATAAATGCCTTTTTCTGGATGTAAAAAAAATGTTTCTCGTTTGGATGGAGTTAAATGGAGTAATTTTTCAAATACCAATCCAACAATGTCTTTACTCTTTTCGGTATTTTGAGTGTATTTATAAGCTACCATTATCAATGATGAATAATACATAGTATATAATTCGCCCAATGATTCATCGTTTCCATTGATAAAATTGAGGGCTAAATCATACTCGCTTAATATTTTTTTTTTACTCATGAATCCGTGCAAAACTAAAAAATAATATTTCGATTAGTACAAAATTTATTTTGAATCGTTTTGAGTTTAGTTAAAAATTAAACCAAAATAATCTAAGTTAAATTGAATAATGGATATAAAAAAAATCATAAATATCAACGAACTTATTAGAAAACAAAGAACAGGAAAACCTAGTTCATTGGCATCACGCATAGGGGTTAGCGAACGAACAATATACCATTATATTAGTTTTATAAAATCAGAATTGAGGGCCCCTGTGAAGTGGGATGCATTGAAAGAAACTTATGTTTATGAAAGCAATGGAAAACTGAATTTTGAGTGGCAAGATTAATGAAATTATAATTTCAAAATCAGCCTACTGCAACTACACTTCAGTTTCAAAGATTTTATTTGTTAAAAATAAATATCCATTTAGAACGTATATAAAAAAAAGACTTTCCCAAAAGGTTCATTTGGGGGCGAAATCCGAAAAGCCAAAAGAGTAGGAAATAATTAAAAAAATAAATTAATATGAAAGTAGAAAGTTTTTACTGTGAACACACAAGCTCATTAATCGGAGGTAAGTCAGCAAAGACGGCTGCTCTTGAACATGCAATTAAAACGTTAAATGACAATTTCAATGAAGGATTATTTTATAAGTGCAATTATGATGCATTTGTTGAAATTAAACCAGGATGTTGGAGAAGAATATTGCGCTTTGTTATGCGTAAAGAAAAAGAAGAAGTTATTACTATAAAATTTAAATATGGTATTTTTGACAAAACAATAACTGCTGAACAAGGTCAATTTGAATTTGTTGAAGTTCATCCAGTTTCTGCCGAACATGAATTAGGAGCATTAACAAATAAAAATTTACAAAATCCATATTTGGAGACTGGAAAAATTGCGGTTCAAGATTTTCTTGATAAAAACCCTAAAATTAAGCCTTATTGTGACTTAGAAATTATGGTAAAAGTTTTACCTGGCTGTTTTAAAAAGGTTTGGAACATTATTTCAGGTAATTCTCATAAGAATAATTTTTCATTCGAATATTTTGAATTTAACATAGCACAAAAATTTGCTTAATTTTATTTAGTATCTGCCGTTTTTAAACGGCAGATACTATTCTTTCTATTATGATGAATAGACTACTAATAAAATTAGTTCGTAAATACCAAAATTCAAAAGGTAGTA
>JBIILW010000031.1:0-11733 GCA_044338265.1 Bacteroidia bacterium
CTCAGGTACCATATTATTTGATGGTGAAAAACTGAAGGAGAAACATATTTATGAAATTGGCTATTTACCTGAGGAAAGAGGTTTATATAAAAAAATGCAAATTGGCGAGCAACTTTTATATTTTGCACAATTAAAGGGTTTGAGTAATACAGAAGCAAAGAAAAAAGTAAAATATTGGGTTGATAAATTTGAAATAAAAGATTGGTTGAATAAAAAGGTTGAAGAGCTTTCAAAAGGAATGCAACAAAAAATTCAATTTATTGCAAGTGTTATCCATCAACCCAAATTAATTATTTTAGATGAACCATTTAGTGGTTTTGATCCTCAAAATGCACAACTTTTAGTTCAGGAAATATTAAAACTAAGAGATGAAGGAAGTACCATTATTTTTTCAACACATAGAATGGATACAGTTGAAAAACTTTGTGACGACATTGCCATGATCAATAAAAGTGAGGTGGTTTTAAGTGGCAATAAAAACGATATAAAACAGCAATTTAGTAATGACGAATACTTTTTACAGTTTAACGGAGTACTAGTTAATTCAAACCATTTTGAAATAATAAACAATACTGAAAATGAAGCCACAATTAAAATTTTAAGCAATAAAAAAGAGGTGATTTCAGATTTAAATAATCAAGTGGAGTTGCAATCATTCTCACCAAAAATTGCTACCATGGAAGACATTTTTATCAAAATGGTTCAAACCAATTCATAATTAAATTATAGTTTTCTACAATGGTAGAAAAGTTTTTCGCCTTGATTATTTTGAGTGAAAAACAAATATTCATCTCCACCAGTTTTTAAATCAAACTGCTTTGCAATTTCTGCTTCATTGATAGGGAAATTTCGTTTGCTAATATTTGCTTTTGCAATTCCATTGTTCTTCAAATAGCTTTTTAACATTGATTTAGAAAAAGCAAATGATGCTACAATTTTAAAACGCCTACCATAAAAATTTTCAATTAATTCATGACCAACAAAAAAATGAGCGTTCAAAGCAATCATTTTCAAACCTAAACTTTTAGCATAATTAGCACTCAAATTGGCTTTAATGATCGATGCATTTGGTTCATAAAAGTATGTATTTTCGTTTGACTCTTTTGTTACTAAATCTATCAAATTCAACTCACCGAATTCATGAATGTTTTTATCACTAATAATATTTATAGCTTTTATAACAGTTGAATCATTGATGGAGAAATCAACTAATAGCAAAACTTCTTTAACTTCATTTTTTAATGAAACAACATGAATTTCCTTTATATTTTCAATTTCAGATTTGCAATAGTTCAAATCAACCATTGGAGATAATTTTATCAATAATTGATTTGTAATTTGTTTTAATTGAGGCAACAATTCTATAATATTTGGCGTACAATCAGAAAGCAGAAACTTCTTTGAATTAGCTGCAGGTCTTCGGTCAGCATCAATGTATACCAAATCAAATTTAGAGGTATTATTTGCAATAAAATCTTCAGCAAAAACAGTTATTCTTTCAATATAATTGATTCCTAATTTTTTAAAATTAAATTTTACAATTTCATTCAATTCCTCATCAGCGTCTAAAGAAACAACTTTTGAAAAAACTTTTGAAAATGCAATGTCATCAACGCCTAAACCACCACATAAATCTAAAACAGAATTTCCTTTAAATAACATTGATTTGTAAAAAGCAGTCAATTCGCCACTGGCTTGTTCATAACTTTTAGTAGGCAGCCAACAATAATTTGCACAAAGAGTTGGTAATTTGTGACTGCCTTTTTTAATATTTGAAACAGATTCTAATACTAAATTGGTATTAATATCCGTTTGTTCAATAGATTTAAATTTAAACGCAAGCGTATTTATATCGTCATTTAAATGTTTTTGAACAAAGTTTTTTAAATTAAAGTTTAAATGTTCGGGTAAAAGTTGATACTTTTGCAAAGTAATTTTCAAGTGTAAAAAAATAGTTAAATTATATCAATCAAATAGTTATGAAGAAATTAGCCCCTTTCGCAATTTTTGCTTTAATCGTTGTTTTAATGATTTCATGCAAAGGTTCATGTCCAAAATTTTAGTTTTAAACTAACTGAAAAACTACTGAAAAAAATCAGCAGCTAAACAAACTGAAAGTTTATATCTTGAATTAAATCAGGGTGTAAACTTTTAGCTACCGGACAGCTTAGTCCAATTTCAATTATTTTAGCTTTATCGGCTTCTGTTAAGTCATTTTTAGGAATAAAAACATTGATTTCAATCTTACTTATTCTTCTCGGATCACTGCTCATATGCTTTTTAACTGTCAATTTTGAGTCAATTAAATTAAATCCCATCAACCTCGTTTGAATAGCAATAGTAGTCATCATACAACTAGCTAAACCTTTAGCTACCAAATCAGTTGGAGAAAAAGCAAGGCCTTTTCCAAAATTATCAGTTGGCGCATCAGTAATAATTTTACTGCCTGATTGTAGGTGAGTTGCCTCGCATCTAAATTCTCCTAAATAAATTACTTCTGCTGTATTCATTTTTTGTTATTTTTGACAACAATAATAAAAGAAAATCCACATTGCAAAAACGAATTTATATTACATTTTATTTTGTGTTGTTTTTTATCAATTTCAACTCAGCTCAGAATGCACCAATTACTGATGGTGAATTACTTTATTACAAAGACTTCAATATTGGATTTAGTTTAAATACCTATGGTGGTGGTGGCATGTATTACCGACATGGTTGGCATAAAACAGGAAGTGTTAAGAATTATATTGAATCGGATATTTCATATATCAGACATCCAAAGGAAGTTTGGCGATACGGTTACCAAGAAAATCCGAATACTTATACTTTTGGCCGATTGAATTATACTTATTTTTGGCGAAATAGTTTTGGACAAAAAATTGAATTAACAGAACGTAGTTACAAAAATGCATTAGGATTAAATTTTATTTACAATGTTGGAATTTCATTGGCATTGTTAAAACCCGCATACATTGACTATTTTATTCTAAATGCTGACGGAACAAACTCGTTAGTAACTGAAAAATACAATCCTGAAAAACATAATATTGAATACAGGATATATGGAAATGGTCCATTTATGTCAGGATTCAATGAACTAGATGTAAAGGTTGGTTTATATGGACGTGCTGGTTTAAACATAGAATATGGCCAATATCCCGATGAATACAAATCGTTAGAAGCGGGAATAACTTTTGATGCATTCAATGAAAAACTTCCAATGGTGAATAAAGCAGAACAAATTCAATTTTTCCCTGCGATGTACATTGCATTTAATTTTGGTTGGAAGAAATAAAAAAAATAAAATAAACAATACTAAGAATGATAGAATTACCAGTATTAAGCGAGGCAAGAGTAAAAAAACCAAGCTGGTTAAAAGTTAAATTACCTACAGGCGAAAACTATAGAAAAGTTCGTCAATTGGTGGATGAATATAAATTACACACTATTTGTGAAAGTGGAAATTGCCCAAACATGGGTGAATGTTGGGGCGAAGGAACAGCCACTTTTATGATTTTAGGAAATATTTGTACCCGTAGTTGTTCGTTTTGTGCGGTGGCAACTGGTAGAGCAAAAACCTATGATTTAGAGGAGCCCATGCGTGTAGCTGAAGCCATCAAACTCATGAAAGTGAAACATGCAGTGTTAACCTCGGTAAACAGAGATGAATTACCCGATAAAGGTGCTCAAGTTTGGGCTGATACCATCAGATTAGTGAAAGAATTAAGTCCAACTACTACCATGGAAACTTTAATTCCCGACTTTTTAAGTAAATGGGATTTATTGTATCAAGTAATTGACGAAAAACCTGAAGTAGTAAGTCATAATATGGAAACCGTTCCTAGGTTATACCGTAAAATACGCCCACAAGCTAAATATGAACGCAGTTTAGAACAAATAAAATTAACCAAAGAAAGAGGCCGTAGAACCAAAAGTGGTGTAATGCTTGGCTTGGGTGAAACTGAAGCTGAAGTATTTCAAATCATGGATGATTTAGTCGCTCATGGTTGTGATGTATTGACCCTTGGTCAATATTTGCAACCAACTAAAATGCACGTTGCCGTTGAAGAATTTATAACTCCTGAACAGTTTGATTATTATAAAGTAGCTGGTTTAGCAAAAGGTTTAAAATATGTAGAAAGCGGTGCATTGGTTCGCTCAAGTTATCATGCTGAAAGACACATTTAATTGTCTGATATAAAATTCCAATTTCATCGTTATGCTTGATATAAAAAAGTTCAATTACAATTAGTAAACTCGCTTTTTTCTATCTTCACAAGCCTCGAACTTGAAATTTTCTAACTAGACAAAACAAAATAGATTTACAAAAAATAGAATTTTACTATAAAAGATGTTAAAAAATATCATTGAACAAGCATGGGAAAACCGTGACTTAATCAAACAAACCGAAACTCAACAAGCCATTAGAGAAGTTATTGAGCAATTGGATAAAGGAATTTTAAGAACCGCTGAACCAACTGCTAATGGATGGCAAGTAAATGATTGGGTAAAAAAAGCAGTGATCATGTATTTTCCTATTCAAAAAATGGAAACCATTGAAGTGGGTCCTTTTGAATTCCATGATAAAATGTTATTGAAACGCAATTATGCTGAATTAGGTGTAAGGGTTGTACCCCATGCAGTGGCTCGTTATGGTGCATTTTTAGCTAAGGGAGTTATATTAATGCCAAGCTATGTAAACATTGGTGCATACGTAGATGAAGGAACCATGGTGGATACCTGGGCAACGGTTGGCAGTTGTGCGCAAATTGGAAAAAATGTTCATTTAAGTGGTGGAGTTGGAATTGGTGGAGTTTTAGAACCTGTTCAAGCTGCTCCAGTAATCATTGAAGACAATTGTTTCATTGGTTCTCGTTGCATAGTGGTAGAGGGCGTTAGGGTTGAAACAGAAGCAGTTTTAGGAGCTGGAGTCACATTAACCATGAGCACTAAAATAATTGATGTAACAGGCGAAAATCCTATTGAATATAAAGGAATTGTTCCGGCTCGTTCGGTAGTTATTCCCGGTTCATACACCAAGAAATTTCCTGCTGGTGATTATCAAGTTCCTTGTGCCATTATTATTGGAAAACGCAAAGAAAGCACTGATAAAAAAACCAGTTTAAACGATGCGTTAAGAGATAATAGTGTGGCTGTATAAATCTATTAACTTAATCTAATATTTAAAATGAAAATAGGATTTGATGCTAAACGTGCTTTCAATAACTCAACGGGTTTGGGTAATTATTCACGATTGGTAATTTTATCGTTATTAAAAAAATTTCCTGAACATCAGTATTATTTATTTACGCCAACCATTGATGAAAAGTTTAAAAATATTTTCATTGAATATAACAATGTTGAAATAATAGCACCTGAAAATTATTTACATAAAAAATTTCATGCGGCATGGCGAAGTTACAGCATTGGAGATATTGTGAACGATTTAAAGTTAGATATTTTTCATGGTTTGAGTAACGAAATTCCGAATGGAATAAATAATCAAATAACAAAAACTGTGGTAACCATTCACGATTTGATTTTTCTGCGATATCCTAATTATTACAATACCATTGACGCTTATATTTACAAGAAAAAATTTAAACGTGCTTGTCAAAATTCAGATTTAATTTTGGCTGCTAGCCAACAAACAAAAACAGATATTGAAACTTATTTTGAAATAAATGAGTCAAAAACCAAAGTACTTTATCAAGATTGTGATGATGCATTTGCAAAGCAATATTCGGCTATTGAAAAACAAAAAATTTCTATAAAATATAACTTACCAAAACAATTTATTTTAAGTGTTGGTACCATTGAAAAAAGGAAAAATCAACTGACAATTTTAAAGGCTTTAGCAAAACTTTCAATCGATTGGAGTTTGGTTTTAATTGGAAAAAAAACAGATTACGCCAAAGATCTAATTGATTTTGCAACCAAAAATAACTTATTAAATAGATTACAAATTTTTGAAAATATAAACTTTGAAGACCTACCTATTATTTACCAATGTAGCCAAGTATTTGTTTACATTTCAGAATTTGAAGGATTTGGAATTCCAATATTGGAAGCCATGAAAAGCGAAATTCCAGTCATTACTTCCAATACTTCATCGCTGCCAGAGGTTATTGGACCAAGCGGTAATTGTATATCACCTTTTGATGATGAAGCCATTGTTAGTTTTATAAACAATGAATTGCAAAGCAAAGAAACAATTAGTCAAATAGTAGCTGAGGCAAAAGAAAGAACTTTGCTATTTGATAAAAATTTATTGGCAAAAAAACTGATGGATTTTTATATTAATTCAATTGTATAAATTTCTTTATCAAAAAAAATGGATCAATTTGTTTAATCCAATTTAGTTGAATTAGTTTCAAACAAAAAACCACATAAAAACGTAGCGCCCATAGTTTATTAGCTATGTTTTCTATGTTCCTATGTGGTTCAATTTTATAAATAAACGATGAATTGCTCCTCATCACTTATTTAATTAAAAAAAAATCTTTTAACTAACAAATAATATTTTATTCAGTAAATGATCCCATTGCACTGAACTTTTCAATTCTTGAATTTATTAAATCATCAGCATTTATTGTACTTAATTCAGTCAACATTTTTTCAATTTCTGTTTTCATGATTATAAATGCTTCTGCAGGATTTTCATGCGCTCCACCTAATGGTTCTGATATAATTCCATCTATCAATTTGTTTTTAAACATATCGTTAGCGGTTAATTTTAGGGCATCTGCAGCTTTTTCTTTAAACTCCCAAGTACGCCATAAAATAGATGAACAACTTTCAGGTGATATTACCGAATACCAAGTATTTTCCATCATCATCACTCTATCGCCAACACCAATTCCTAAAGCACCACCACTTGCACCTTCACCTATGATGATACAAATAACTGGAACTTTAAGCACGCTCATTTCTAACAAATTTCTAGCAATGGCTTCTCCTTGTCCGCGTTCCTCCGCTTCTAATCCTGGCGATGCACCGGGAGTATCAATAAAACAAACAATGGGTTTATTGAATTTTTCAGCTAATTTCATTAAACGCAATGCTTTTCTGTAACCTTCAGGATTTGGCATTCCAAAATTCCTGAACTGACGTTGTTTGGTGTTTCTACCTTTTTGATGACCAACGATCATGACTGTTTTACCATTAATGGAAGCAAATCCACCAATCATTGCTTTATCGTCTTTTACATTTCTATCGCCATGTAATTCAACAAAATTCTCGAAACAATTTTCAACATAATCTAGAGTGTATGGTCTGTCAGGATGACGGCTTACTTGAACACGTTGCCATCCATTTAAATTACTATACAATTCTTTCTTAGTAGATATTATCTTTTCTTCTAACTCTTTAATAGATGCATTTACATCTATTTTACCTTTATCAGCTACTTCCTTAACCTTTTTTAATTGGTCTTCTAAATCCTGTATTGGTTTTTCAAAATCAAAATGTGCCATACTGCAATAATACTAAGCCAAACGTTAAGTTTTAGCAAATAAATTTTATATGCTTGTAAATAAGGCTATTTTTTATAAAAACAGAGTAAAAACAAAGAAAGGGCTTGACAAAAAAACAAAACTGCCTATATTTGCACTCCTTTAAACGACAGGATAGTTTAAGAGTTCTTTAACAAAACGGTGTGGTAGTTCAGTTGGTTAGAATACCTGCCTGTCACGCAGGGGGTCGCGGGTTCGAGTCCCGTCCGCACCGCAGTAATGGTTTCGTAGCTCAATTGAATAGAGCATCTCACTACGGATGAGAAGGTTCAAGGTTTGAATCCTTGCGAGACCACAAAAAGTAAAATGCCTTGATTGTTTAAAAACAATCAAGGCATTTTTTTTGTATTTTTTAAATTCTGTTTTGCCTAAAAGCTTGCAAAATCATAACCTTTTATACTGCTTTGGCTTCAGAAAAAGAATAGTCGTTATTTATTTTTGTTAATTTAACTTGTTCCGCATATTCCAGCGGTGTTAGCCCAGTTTTACTTTTAAACACTCTAAAAAAGGATGCGGTAGATTGAAATCCTGAAGATTCTTGAATTTCTTCAATACGAATCTTTTTATTATTTTTTACTGATTCAACTATCATTGATTTAATGTGATTGATCCTGTAATCGTTCAATAAACTTTTAAAATTATTTTCATAGTTTGATTTAATTGCATAATATAAATAATTTTTATTAGTGCTCAACTCTTTTATTAAATCTTCTAAAATCAAATTTGGATTTAAATACAATTGTTTTGTTTCCAATAGTTCACGCAATTCAAAATACAAGTTTGTATAATTTACATGACCAGTTTTAAAATCTAAATTATTTTCATCAATGGCTCCAGTAGTATTTTCAGATTTATCTGCATCTAGTTGATTCTCTAATTCAGGTGTATTATTAAAATCATTATTGACTAATTTTTTTGAATTATTACGCCATTCTTGCCAAACTTTTATCAAATTAATTTCTTTATCTGAATTTTCTATATTCTTGAATATTAATTTTTTACGCTTATTTTCTAAATATTTATACCCAAAGAAAATTATTAGTATTAAAATTGACAAGAAAATTATAAAAAATAAAATTTGAATGGTGGCTTTATCTTTGGTTTGCTCTAAATTATTTAAAGCCAATTTTTTTTCATTTTCTTCCACTTTATACAAAATCTCCAATTTATGTAATTCGTTCAATCTACTTTTTTCATAATACTTGTTATTTAATTCTGTAAAACTTTTATAATATTTTAAAGCATTTTGATGATCACCAATGTATTGATATGAAAGTGAAATTATACTATCCATGTATATTTTTAAAACTAAATTCTCATTGTTTTTATTATTATAATTTTCTGCTTTTAAACTATAATAAATAGCTTTGTAATAATCATTAAAATAGAAGCTAACATTTGCCATATGTATATATGATTCTACAATATTGAAACTATCATTTACTGCGAATGAAATTTTTAAAGCCTCATTTATATATTTTTCGTAATTTTTTTTATCATCAATATATACATAATTTATTGATAATTTGGAATAATAGTCTTTAAGCAAATATTCATTATTTGGCAATTTATTCAATAACGTTTTTGAAAAATATAAATCGTTGAAACTTTCTTTAATTTTACCTAGATTTAAATAAATGGTTGATCTAATAAATAATGCATGAATTTTTGCTATCAGGAAATTTGTGTTATTAATATCATAACCTTCAGCATTGGTATATTTAATTGACATATTTAAATAATACAATGCCAAGTTTAAATTTAAATTTTGATGAGTAATTAGTTGACCTAATTCATAGTATGCTTTAACTAAAATAATTTTACAGTCTATTTTTTTTGCTAGGTTTGCTGCTTTTAAAAAATACTGAGTACTTTTATTGATATCAAGGTTACTCTGATAACCTAAACCAAATCGAAGATAGGTATAACAAATCAATTCAGAATCCATTACACTTGGAATCAAATCCATTGAATATTTCATGGAAATTAATATGGAATCGTGGTTATCCATATTGGTATATGCACGAATGATACAATTATTTAAAAAAAGCTTTTCTTCATTTGAATTGGCCCTCAATAATTTGAAACGAGCAACTTGAACAGATTTACGAAATTGAAAAGATCTATTTAATTTTTCAATGTATGGATCTTCATATTTACTTTGGGCTTGCGCCTTAAAAATGCTTACATTGCAAATGAATAAAATAATAATAAAATGGGGTTTAAATAGTTGTATCATAACTACTATATTACAATATTTAATCTAAATTGTTTAAAAAAATATTAAAAATAATAAAGCATAACATTTAATAATAACGAAGCTTGACTTTTCCATCAAGCAATTATGGTTAACTGTTTACATTTTTCAGTATGCAACAATCAGTGCTAATCTCATCATATTTGCTGCTAGCTTCTGGCATTTTATTTTTTTCAACATCTCTCATAGTTCATTTCATACTTAAAACTTTACCGATGTATCGGGACTAAAAACTTTCTACAGTTGGCTGTGCTTCGACCGACAGTTATCGGGATTAGTATCTTAGTTATTGATACTTTTTATAATATTCTGTTGTTAACAAAAATCGAATGTGTTTTAAATTGAACTTGGTAATGGGTTTTATTGCATTTATAGCATTTAAAATGTTTCAGGTTTATAATCGGAATGTGTTTGAGCATTTCTACTTTTCTTATTCTTTCTAAATCTCTTTTATTACTACAATGCGGACAGTTTTCCTTGGTGGTAAATTTTTTATAAACCAAGTAGGCAATAACTGATAATAATAACAAACAAACTGCTGTTATGATGTCTTGTAATTCTTTAATTTCTAGCATTTTTAAAGTTTTTAGTTTCTTAGTTTTTAGTACTTAGTTTTTTTTGCTGTTTTTCATTTTTTTATATCCATAAGCCACACCGGAGCTTACTAATAATATTATTCCTCCATCTACGGGAACATCTACTGGTTCATCATCAAAACCACCAGTTGTACTTCCTGGTTGGGCTTTGGCGGCATAGTTTATTCCTATTAATATTGTTGCAATTGCTATTATTTTTTTCATATTTTAATTAGTTGATGGTTGATGGACCATAGACCATAGTTTATTTGTTTACTATGGTCTATCATCTATTTACTATGGTCTACTTCACAAATTTTACTGTTTTATTAAATCCGTTTTCATTGGTAATATTTACGAAATAAATTCCGTTGCTTAAGCCTTCAATGTTTATTTGTGTATTGGTTCCGCTCATATTAGTGTTTATTAATTCTTGTCCTGAAATATTGGTAATCGTTACGTTAGAATTTTTGAAACTAGCATTGCTAATATTGATATTTAACACATCTACCGCTGGGTTAGGATAAACAGAAAGTTGAGCATCTGAAACTAAAACCTGTTCTATATTGGTATTACTATTTTTAAACAGCAATTCAAAACGATTATCACCTTTCGAGTTATCAGTTAGATTGATATTTATTGTTTTATCTTGGTCGATAGCCGTGGTGGTATTTAAAAATTTATCTTTTAAAAATATAGTTACACCAGCATCAAAACCAGCTAACTGACTAAATGATAATTGTAGGTCTCCATTTTTATTACTCCAAACAGATAAAGGCATCACTTTTTCTTTGTAATTGTTGCTAGTTAAATTAATAGCTGCATATTTTTCTGTGCCAACTACTGTTGATATATTCACATTAGCGTTTGGTATTTTTGATATGTCCTCATTGTTATCAGATGCATCTTTATAATTAGCAGCAAATGCAATCAATGTTTCATCAATATTGCTCGAATCTTGTTTTAAAGTTAACCTTAATTGGTTTGCTGGAACACCTTTAAATAGATTGATTGGGCTTCCTTGATTGGTAACTTTTACAGCTTCGGTACAAGTTAAAGTTGGAGTACCACTACCATTAGCTTTTACAAAGAATGCTTGGCCAGAAGCAATGTATTGACTACCGCCATTTATAGTTAAATTGCTAGGATTGGCACCACCTGTACTTAATGAATAAGCGTATGAGTTAGTGCTTGGTTTGTAAATTGCCACACCCGAACCCATATTGGTTTTAGCCCATCCACTCGAAGCTTCGTAATCAATGGTACACGGATAAGGATTACCAACTAAATTCCAGCCATCACCTTTGCCAGCTGTGTAGCTAACAGGTAAATTTCTAGTGCCCGTAGGATAAGCGCCATTTACCCATAAAGTAGTAGCATTATT
>JBIILW010000292.1:0-3189 GCA_044338265.1 Bacteroidia bacterium
AATGACTTGTTGTTATCGAATCGTTTCATAAAAATAAATATAGAATAATTGGGGTAGTTAGAAAGTTGATTATATAAAATCAATTAAGTTGCACAAAGAAAATAATTAAGAGTAATTTAAGATATGAGAGAATTAACGACAGAAAAAATATAATCAGTTGCTTAAAAGCAACGTCAATAGATTTTGTTCCCGAGCAAAATACCTGACAGGTTTTAAACCTGTCAGGTATAAGCTATTTACAAACTTGCTAAACTTTGTTTCAATATTTCTATTTTGGCTAAAGCATCATCTTTCTTTTGGCGTTCTTTTTCTACCAATTCAGGTTTGGCATTAGCCACAAACTTTTCATTACTTAACTTCACATCTACACTGGCCATAAAGCCAATTAAGTATTCAATTTCCTTATTAATTTTTTCAGCTTCCGCTACTGCATCTATCTCAATATTTAATTTTACAAAAACTTGGTCTGTAGAAACTGATAATGAAACATAATTTGGGGCATCTTCATTAAATAAAATGCTAGAAACATTGGCCAATTTTTTAATTAAAAATTGGTAGGGTTCATACAATTCGGTTTGCGTAGTTTTGATAACAATTTCAAATGCTTCCTTCGGGCTAATGCCTTTGCTGTTTCGTAACTCACGAATTTTAGCAATGGTTTCGAAGGTATTTTGTAGAGACGTTTCATGCAACGTCTCTACCACAGGATATGCGGCAATACAAATACTTTCACTCACTTTTCTTTCACTTATTTCTTGCCAAATTTCTTCGGTAATAAATGGCATAAATGGATGTAAAACCAACATCAATTTTTCAAAGAAAACAACGGTTTGGTCGTACGTACTTTGGTTCAATGCCTCGCCATAAACTGGTTTTATCATTTCTAAATACCACGCACAGTAATCGTCCCAAATCAATTTGTAAATCATCATTAAGGCTTCGCTTAATTTATAGTCTTTACATTTTTCTTCTATTTCTGCTAAAGCAATATTGAATCTTGCCTCAAACCATTGTTCCGAAATTTTATTGCTTGCCAATAAATCGGCAGCAAAATCTGCATCAGGTTTAATGGCTAAACCTTTTACCAAACGGAATGCATTCCAAATTTTATTGGCAAAATTACGGCCTTGTTCTACCTGGCTTTCATCAAATAATATGTCATTGCCCGCAGGGCTACAAATAAGCATTCCCATGCGAACACCATCAGCACCATATTGCGCAATTAAATCTAACGGATCAGGTGAATTTCCCAACGATTTGCTCATTTTTCTGCGTTGCTTATCACGAACAATTCCGGTATAGTAAACATTGCTAAATGGTTTTTGACCCATCCATTCGTAACCAGCCATAATCATTCTAGCCACCCAAAAAAACATAATTTCTGGAGCTGTAACTAAATCGTTGGTTGGGTAAAAATATTTTATGTCTTCTTTGCCTTCCTCTTTAAAACCATCGAAAACACTGATTGGCCAAAGCCATGAACTGAACCATGTATCTAAAACGTCTTCATCTTGTTTTAAATGTTGAGTGTTGGATGTTGGATGTTGAATTTTAAATTTCTCAATTGCTTCAACTTCTGTTTTAGCAACAACAAAATTACCATCTTCACTGAACCAAGCGGGAATTTGTTGTCCCCACCAAAGTTGGCGGCTGATACACCAATCCTTGATATTGTCAATCCAATGCTTGTAAGTGTTTTTCATATTGGCAGGATGAAACTTAATTTCATCGTTCATCACTGCATCTAACACTTGCGGATTTTTAGCCAAAAACTTTTTCATATCCACCCACCACTGAAGCGTTAAACGAGGTTCAATAACTGCTCCCGTTCTTTCACTTGTTCCAACTTGGTTTTTATATTCTTCTATTTTTTCAATAAATCCGGCTTCTTCTAAATCAATGGCAATTTGCTTACGAACCGCAAAACGGTCTTTACCAATATAGCGTTCATCTTGCGCTTTTTCATTTAAAAAACCTTCTTCTGTTAAAATATCAATTACTTCTAAACCATGTTTTTTCCCTAAATCATAATCGTTTTTATCGTGAGCAGGTGTAACTTTTAAGCAACCTGTACCAAAATCCATGGCCACATATTCATCGGCTATGATTTCAATTTCACGGTTAACAAAAGGAACCAACGCTTTTTTGCCAATTAAATGTTTAAAACGTTCATCGTTGGGGTTTACACAAATGGCTGCATCCGCCAAAATGGTTTCAGGACGAGTAGTTGCAATAACAACAAAATCCGAAATACTAATATCTAAATTCGAATCTTCATTATTTTTCGAATTTCGAATTTCATTTTTCGAATTTTCAGTTAAATGGTATTTTATGTAATACAGTTTAGAATTTACATCTTTAAAAATAACTTCTTCATCACTCAAAGCTGTTTTGCCTAACGGATCCCAGTTTACCATTCTCAATTCGCGGTAAATTAAACCTTTGTTGTAAAGGTCAATAAACACATCAATAACGGCTTCACTCAAACTAGGTTCCATGGTGAAACGGGTTCTATCCCAATCGCAGCTAGCACCTAATTTTTTGAGTTGTTCCAAAATAATTCCGCCATATTTTTCTTTCCATTCCCAGGCATATTTCAAAAAATCTTCTCTACTTAAATCCGATTTTTTGATGCCACGCTCGCGCAACATTTGAACAACTTTGGCCTCTGTAGCAATACTTGCATGATCAGTTCCAGGAACCCAACATGCATTTTTTCCTTGCATGCGCGCCCTTCGGGTCAATACATCTTGAATGGTATTATTCAACATGTGGCCCATGTGTAATACGCCCGTAACGTTTGGCGGAGGAATTACAATGGAATATGGTTCACGCTCATCGGGAGTAGCATGAAAATATTTGTTACTTAACCAGTAACTATACCACTTATCTTCAATTGATTGTGGTGAATACGTTTTTGAAATTTCTTTTGTCATAAACTTTGGGAAGTTAAATAATGTTGGATAAAGTAAAAAAATAGTTTTAAAAATTCGAAAAAATAAATTCGAAATTCGAATTTAAAAGCAATTGATTTTTATTGTTGAATCAATTACTAAGTATTTTGGAATTTCGGATTTAAAAAAAAACCCCAATCCATTGCTGAATCAGGGCTTTCCAATTTAACTATGAAAAAACTAACCTCTTTTCTCTTTAATTTTGGCAGCTTTACCAGTTAAAGCGCGTAAGTAG
>JBIILW010000293.1:0-3176 GCA_044338265.1 Bacteroidia bacterium
GAAGCCAAAATCATTTCTAATAGTACTGAAATTATACTGCAACTTCCAGCTTGGAGGCCCGGTAGATATGAGTTAGCAAACTTTGCCAAAAATATTCGTTGCTTTAAAGCAATGGCAAAAAATGGAACGGAACTTAAAGTTAGGAAACAAACAAAAGACAGTTGGTTAATATATAATTCAGAAAATGATGCTGAAATTACTGTTTCCTATGAATATTACGCAAATCAATTAGACGCGGGAGCTTGCTTTATCAATGAAGAGCAATTATATGTAAATCCTGTTCATTGTTTTATGTATGAAGTGGGTAAAATGGAAGAACAATTTGAAGTAAAATTAAACATTCCTGCCGATTATAAAATTGCATGCCAATTGCCAAGTTCAAACAATATTTTAACTGCAAATAATTTTGATCAATTAGCCGATAGTCCTTTTATTGCAAGTAATACCTTGCAACACCATGAATTTAAAGTAAATAATTCCAATATTCATTTTTGGTTTCAAGGCAAACATGAAATTGATATTGTAAAATTAGAAGCGGACACAAAAGCTTATGCCGCCTTTCAAATTGATATTTTCAAAGAATTTCCTTGCACTGATTATCATTTTTTATATCAAATGTTGCCTACTGCTTTCAGACACGGAGTGGAACATGCCGACTCTACCGTTATTGCCATGGGATTAGGAAATGACATGCTTCGTGACGATTTTTATCATTCATTATTGGCCATCAGTAGCCACGAACTTTTTCATATGTGGAATGTAAAAAGAATTCGCCCGGCTAGCATGTTGCCTTACGATTTTACCAAAGAAAATTACAGTACTTTGGGTTATATATACGAAGGTGTTACCACTTATTATGGCGATTTAATGTTACTTAGAAGTGGGGTTTGGAGTTGGGAACAATATGTTGAAAGTTGGAATGATGATTTTTTGCGGCATATTTCTAATCCAGGAATTTATAATTATTCAGTAGCAGAATCAAGTTTTGATACTTGGCTCGATGGTTATGTGCCAGGAATAGCCGCCCGAAAAGTGAGCATTTATATTGAGGGAATGTTAGCGGCTATGATTGCCGATTTAACCATCATTAAGAACTCAAATGGTAAGTATAGTTTGGATAATGTAATGCACGATTTGTATCATTTGTTCTATAAAAACAATAAAGGTTACACTGAAAATGATTACCAAGCACTTTTAGAAAAATATGGACAAGAAAGTTTTGAACAATTTTTTACAAAAAATATATGGGGTAAAAATAACTTAATAGCTGATTTACAAAATATTTTGACTTACTTTGGATGCTCAATAAATAATAATAAGTTAACAAAAAATCAAAATGCTGAAAATAATTTGCTATTTAATTTTTTGTTAAGCCGTTAGCTCTCTATATTTGAAACATCATTTAACCCAATGTTTTTTACTATGCAAAAAGTAAAGCTTGAATGCGAAATGTGCGACTCAAAAGCCATTTCATTTATGAAATTCTGTAATCCTGAGGAAGTACATGCAGTTAGTACCGGTAAGTCATGTGGACATTATAAAAAAGGACAAGCCATTTTCTATGAAGATAATTTGCCACTTGGAATATATTGTATAACAAAAGGAATTGTTAAAATTACTCGTAGTAATAATTTTGGAAAAGAGCAAATTCTGCGCTTTGCCAAAGAAGGTGAGTTTTTAGGTTATCGTGCCGTTATTGCCGAAGAGCCTTTAACCGCTACCGCCACTTGTATAGACGATGTTACAGCTTGTTTTATTCCACGCCAAGTATTCTTGGATTTATTGCAAAGCAATGCTGAAATAAATAAACAAATGTTTAAAGCACTTTGCCACGACATGGGTTTAAACAATGAAAAAGTACAAAGTTTAGCTCAAAAAAGTGTAAGAGAAAGAGTTGCTGAAACCATTTTATATTTACATCAAACTTTTGCTACCAAATCGGTAGAAGAGGAGCCAGTTATTCCTATTAGTTTGCCTCGCGAAGATTTGGCTAACATAGTTGGAACGGCTACTGAAACTTTAATTAGATTACTATCAGAGTTCAAATCTGATAAGTATATTGACTTTGAAGGAAAAAGAATAAAAATAATAAATAAAGAAGCGTTAGAACGAATTTCACACGCTACCGTATAAATAAAAAAGCCTTGATTGAATTTAAATCAAGGCTTTTTTATTTAGCAGAAAAAACTAATTATTTGGTGGGTAAACTAATTTCTAATCCGGAAAAAATCACAAAAAGTGATTGTAGCATTTCTAAAAATGAAAAAATTGGATATTGAAGTTTTAGAAAATGCTTCATTTATTCAAAACTTTTTAGCTCATTTACCCTATTTGCATCCAAACGAATAAAAATAAATAGTAAAATAGTAAAGCTTAATAATGCAGAACCACCATAACTAAAAAAGGGTAGGGGAATTCCAATTACTGGCATTAAGCCCAATGTCATTCCAATATTTATTAGAAAATGGAAGAACAAAATGGCTATTATACTATAGCCATAAACGCGGTTAAATTTACTTCTTTGTCTTTCGGCCATTACTAATAATCGATACAGTAAAAGCATGTAAAGTATTACAAAAATCAAGGAACCTAAAAATCCAAATTCTTCCCCAATAGTACAAAAAATAAAATCAGTACTTTGCTCAGGTACAAACCTAAATTTGTTTTGAGTTCCTTCTAAATATCCTTTGCCAAAAGCACCACCAGATCCAATTGCAATAAGCGATTGCTGTACATTATAGCCAGCACCTTTTAAGTCTACTTCTTTGCCAAGTAATACATTTATCCTAGTTTTTTGGTGCGCTTGTAATACATTTTCAAAAGCATAATTTACAGTACTTACATATATGCTTGAAACTGCCACCACGCCAATGGTTAAAAATATAAGTAATGTTGTTCTTCTAACAAATACTAAAACAATAGCGCCTAAAAGCCCCAAAAAGATAATAATATTAAGTGGCGGAAAAAGTAAGGCCAAAACAGCTAAAACAGCTAAGCCAACTCCTCCAATAAGTAACCAACCTGGTAATCCCTCACGGTATAATACCAACGAAAATGAAGCAAAAACCAATGCTGAACCTGTTTCGTTTTGAAGTAAAATAATAAGCATGGGAAGCGCAATAATTGCATAGCATATCAATTTTACTTTCAAATCCTTAAAACTAATATTATAGCCA
>JBIILW010000049.1:0-9912 GCA_044338265.1 Bacteroidia bacterium
AAACAGACCAAAAGCATTTGCTAAAATTGCATTGATTTGGATAAGGGTGAAAAATTTACAAGTAGCTAAGGAGGCATTAGATACTGCTTTTTCAAAAGATCCTAATTATGCAACAGCTTTTAAAAATCAAGCGGAATTTTATTCTGTTCAACGTAAATTTGCTTTGGCTAAAGAGTCATATAAAAACTACTTAAAAAATTCGGAAGTGAGTTCTGCAAATCAAATGCGCTTTGCCATTATTTTGTTTAGAGCAAAAGAATATGCTGAGGCATTAGTGAATATTGAGGAGGCTAAAAAATCAGATAAAACTAATAATATTTATTTGAATAGATTATATGCTTATGCATGTTATGAAGCCAGTAATTTAAAAAACGACCAAGAAGGTTTTAAAAAAGGACTTGCTGCATTGGAAACTTTGATGAGTAAAATAGCTGCTGATAAAATTACTGAAAGTGACTATGAATATACAGGTAAATTACAATCAAAAATTCCTGGAAATGATAGTATAGCTTTGATAAATTTAAATAAAGCTTTGTCAATGAACTCAGCTAAAACTGAAATAAAAATTGAAATTGCTAAAATTTATTTTAAACAAAAAAGATATGCTGATGCTGCCTTAATATATGAAGAATATTTAAATACTGCTAAAAAAGTAACATTGATTGACAATTATACTATTGGTAAATACTATAACAGTGCTAAAATGTATTTGAAAGCTGATACCGCATTTTCAAAAATAAATTCAGCAAAACCTGATTATGCTGATGCTTGGTTCCAAAGAGCAAATGTTTATACCTCAATAGATTCTTTATTAACGACTAATGTAGCCAAAGATTTATACGAAAAATACATAGAACTTACTTTAGCTGATACAGCTAATTTTAATAAGCAAAAAGTTGCACTTTCAAAAAATTTAGCTACTTCTTATGATTATTTAGGCTATTATTTTTTACAAAAAGACATGGAAACTGAATGCAAAGCAATGTATAAAAAAGCTTTAGAATACGATCCTACAAATAAAAATGCAATTGAAGTATTGAAAAGTTTCAAGAAATAATTTGCTTAAATATTTTCCGAAAACCACATAGCAATATGTGGTTTTTTTGTTCTTGGTTTTAAATGAATTATAATAATTTTACAATCTTAATTAAATACCTAGTTTTAAAATCTTTTGTATATTCGCAATGTGTTCGATAATTATATAGAAATAAAAATAAACAGTTGTCAGTTTTTAAAGAAAACTGTAATTTTTATTGTTTTTTTTTGTTTGACACATATCTCTTTTTCTCAAAATATTGTGGTAAGTGAATATTTTAATGGAACAGACACAAGAGATGAATGGACTGAACTTTTAGTTGTAAATGATAATACAGATTTAAGAGGTTATAATATTAGGGATAATAATAGTAGTCAAACTAGTTGGCAAACTGAAGTTGTTTTTTCAAACAATAATTTTTGGAATAATTTAAGAGCAGGAACTATCATTATTATTTGGCATAGAATACGTTCTTCATCTTCATCCACAAACAGAATAGTTGATACAATTAAATCAGATGGATACATAGAAGTTCATGCACAATTAAGCGGTTATTTTAGTGGAGGCGATTTTGGTACGGCTTCAACTTGGTCAGGAGCTTCTTTATCAATAAGTGCAAGCGCTGATATAATTCAAATTAGGGATTTTAGCAATAATCATGTTCATGCACTTGGTCATAAATATACCGACAGTACAGACTTCATTGGTATAGTTTCAACTAATAAATTAAATCATGCTAGTTCATTGTCCTCAGGTGAAAATGTTTATGTGTGTCCTGGAAGTAGTTTAAGTGAATACATTGGTGCATATAGTGGAACTACTTGGACTTCCAAAGGCAGTACAAATATAACTCAAGGTTTACCCAATTATAATTCATCTTCACCTACTTTTCCAAACAGGAATTATTGGCGTAGTTTAAGGCAGCCAATTTATAATAGTCCAACTTTAAATACCATTCTAACTAATACCGAATTTACTCAAGCAAATTTAACGTGGTATGCTTGTACCGATCCTAATCCTGGTGATTCAACTACTGGTTATATTATTTTAAGAGATACAATTAATTCGTTTACCAATCCATCAGACAGCATAGTTTATGCTGTTGGATCCTCAATTGGAACTGCCAAAGTTATTGCCAATATTAATTATTCTTCCACTCTAAACTTTACTGATAATTATGCTTTTGCTTGTGGTGAAACTTATTATTATAAAATATATGCTTTTAGATTTGGGAATGATAATATAAATGGAAATTCATATAACGCTTCAAGAGGTAGAGCTTATAATGAAATGGGAACAAATATTATAAGTATTTTAAAATCTATTCCTTTAACTCAACCAATAATAGCGAATTGATAAAAATAAAATTCATGACTAGGTTTAAAAATAAATATACTTCAATCATATTAATAATGATTTTCATTATTGGAGTTATTATTAATTTACAAGCCCAAAATCAAAAAGTTTGGAATGGAAATACCAGTGTATTTAGAATTGATACTACTGTAAATTTAACATCGGTGGTAAATTGGAGTTATACCTTAGGATTTCCAAGTACTTCTTCAAGAGTAGATGGGGGTGGAGCAAGAAAGGGTACAACAACAATTACTTGGGGAAATACAACTGCTGCAATGTTTAGAGATACAATTAAATCATTTGAAACCGTAAATGGATGTTCGGGTAATATAGTTAATAAACCAATTGATGTTTACCCAAAACCAATTGTTTCGTTAGGAGCAAATGATACAATATGTTTGGGAGCAACACTTGGAACTAAAACACTTACGGTTTCAAATTTTTCAGTTATTGGTGGAGCAAGTAATTTAGGGGAATTTGCCATTACTTATGAACTAAGAAGTGGCTCCACTGCTGGTATAAATGTTCTTGGTTTTCCAGTAACTTTAAACACCACATCTGGAATTATTTCTATTACCTCTATTCCATCTTCTAGTTTACCAGCAGGTACTTATTTTTTGGTGCTTACAGGTTTTGCCTCCAATGTTAGTGCTACACTCAATAATCCTGCACCTGGAAGTTATGCTAGGGGAAATGCAGCTGCAACTTTAGCCGCTATTCCAACAAATTATCTTTTATATATTAGACCCAATTTTTCAACTCCAGCTATTCAACCTTACTAATTAAATTTTATGAAAAAATATATTTTCTTTTTTATTGCTTTTATTGCCTTGGGAAATGCTAAAACATTTGCACAGGCAGATACAGCTTGTGTTGGCTCTAGCGGAAATGTTTATGATGTGGTGCCAAGTGCTGGCTCTACTTTTTCCTGGTCATTAAAAAACAGTTTAGGAACAATTGTTCCCATTGCTGGCAGAACCGATAGTATTTTAATTACTTATGGTTCAGTTTCTGGAATTGATACTTTACGTTTAGTTGAAACCGGACCTTCTGGATGTAAAGGAGATACAATGAAACTAGCAGTAATTATTTTACCAAATATTTCCGCTGTGATTAGTGGAACAGATTCTATTTGTGTAAATAATTTAAGTTTAAACAAATTGCGAATTACATTTACTGGCATTAGCCCATGGAATGCCACTTATACCGATGGTGTTACACCAGTTTCAATTACTGGAATAACTTCAAATCCTTATATTTTCAATTCTCCATTATATTTATCAGCTGGAATACGAACTTTTACCCTATTAAGTGCAGGCGCATCTGGTAGTTGCCCTGCAGTAATTAGTGGAAATGGAAGTATTACAGTTTTTCCTAAACCCGTTTCATCTGGCATAAGCCATTATTAATAAATTCAGTTCATAAAAAGTAAAAAAACCACTATCAAAAAAAAATATTTGATAATTCAATTTTATTAAGTGACATTGCATTATCAAAAACAACAATTTAATCCCCTTATAATGAAAAAGATAATACTATTATTAAGTTTAATTTTGACAATTAGTATCGTTAAAATAAATGCACAAACCCAAACAGTTTGTACCAATTCAACTAATATGAAATATGATGTTAACCCTAGTGCAGGATCTACTTATAGTTGGTCGCTAAAAAATGGATTAGGTACAATCACTACCATTAGTGGTCGTACCGATAGTATATTAATTAACTATGGAAGTATTACAGGAACTGATACTTTAAGGGTTGTTGAAATTGGTCCAACGGGTTGTAAAGGTGATACAGCAAAATACAGAATTCTAGTCTTACCAAACTTAGTTGCTACCATCAGTGGTACTGATTCTATTTGTATAAATAGTGCCAGTATTGGTAAATTAAGAGTTACTTTTACAGGAAATGCAGGCCCTTGGAACATGACTTATTCCGATGGTGTAACTCCTGTAACTATTAATGGGATAACAACTAGTCCTTACTTTTTCAATAGTTCTGTATATGGTTCTGTTGGAATAAGAACTTTTACTATTACCTCTTTAACATCAGCTAATATATGCGCTGCAACTATTGTGGGTTCAGCTACTGTTAGGGTATTTCCTAAACCCGGAATTATTACAATAAATACCTATTAGTAAATAATTAATCTCAAAAAAAAAGTTCCTCTAGAATAAATTTCAAGAGGAACTTTTTTTTTATTTATTTAACTTTTTTTCATTTATTAACAGGTTTTACCTCAATTATTTCCATGTTTACAGGACTAGCCACTTTCTCGTCCAATAAAGCAAAGTCAATAACTTCCAACATATTTTTTACATAATGAAAACTCACATCATTCAAATAGTTTTTACTTATTTCCTCTACATCTTTTTTATTGGTTTCGCATAAAAGTATACATGTAATTCCCGCACGTTTAGCAGCCAATATTTTTTCTTTTACCCCACCAATTGGCAATACTTTTCCGCGTAAAGTAATTTCGCCTGTCATGGCTAATTGAGGTTTTACTTTTCTTTGAGTAAATAAACTTGCCAATGAAGTAAGCATGGTAACTCCAGCCGATGGTCCATCTTTTGGAACCGCGCCAGCAGGCACGTGTATATGCACATCAAATTGGTTAAATACCTTTGGATTTATTCCTAAATATTCACAATGTGATTTTAAAAACGTAAGTGCTGTAATAGCCGATTCTTTCATCACATCGCCTAACTGACCAGTCAATTGTAACTTGCCAGTTCCCTGCGTTAAACTGCTTTCTATAAATAATATTTCGCCACCTACACTTGTCCAAGCCAAACCTGTAACTACTCCAGCCACATCATTTCCTTGATACATTTCTTTTTCTCCGCGTTCTATGCCTAAAATAGTTGGTAAATAGTCAAGGTCAATTTTCTTTAAATTTTTCTTGAACATTACCTTTTGCATTGCTACATGGCGAGCAACTGAAGCAATTTGTTTTTCTAAGCCACGCACACCACTTTCACGGGTATATCCATCAATTATTTTTTCTAAAACTTCATTTCCTAACTCAAAACTGTTAAGTTTTAAACCATGGTTTTTTTCTTGTTTTGGAATCAAATATTTTTTAGCAATTTCTATTTTATCTTCCAGAGTATAACCGTTAATTTCTATTATTTCCATCCTATCTAATAAAGCAGGTTGAATAGCATCTAAATTATTGGCAGTAGCAATGAACATTACATTCGATAAATCGTAATCTATTTCTACAAAATTGTCGTAAAATGTTCCATTTTGTTCAGGATCTAAAACTTCTAACAACGCACTAGAGGGATCTCCACGGTAGCTATTTTGTATTTTATCAATTTCATCCAATACAAATACAGGATTATTGCTTTTTACCTTTTTTAGGTTTTGAATAATTCTGCCTGGCATGGCGCCAATATATGTTCTACGGTGTCCTCTTACTTCACTTTCATCGTGCAAGCCACCTAATGAAATACGCGCATATTTTCTGTCTAATGCTTTGGCAACTGATTTACCTAAACTTGTTTTACCAACTCCCGGAGGGCCATACAAACAAAGAATTGGACTTTTCATATCGCCTTTAAGTTTTAAAACCGCCAAGTATTCTAATATACGTTTTTTTACTTTTTCTAATCCAAAATGATCTTCATTCAAAATTTCTTCAGCACGTTTTAAATCAAAATTGTCAGTAGTAGTCTCATCCCAAGGTAAGTCTAATAGCGTGTTCAAATAATTGATTTGAATACTATAATCAGGCGCCATAGGATTGATTCTGCGCAATCGTTCCAATTCTTTGTTAAATGCTTCTGCAATTTCTGGCTTCCATTTTTTATCTTTTGCTTTAGCTTTTAAAGTTTCTACTTCTTGCTCAGGACTTTCAGAACCTAATTCTTCATTAATGGCTTTTATTTGCTGATGCAAAAAGAATTCACGGTGTTGTTTATCCATGTCGCCACGAACTTTATCTTGAATTTTATTTTTTAGAATTAATAACTCTTTTTCAGTCATCATTAACTCTACTAAAACATTTGCCATTTCACCCGCAGTTATGTTTTCTAATATTTTTTGCTTTGAAATAATGTCAACGCTTAAATTAGTAGAAACCAACGCCATTAATAAAAACGGATTGTCAATTCGCTTAACACCACCAATTAACTCAGGTGAAAAAGTGCCTTGCAATTTCATTAATTCAGCGGCTACAGTTTTAATGGTTTTAAGTAAATCTTTTGTTTTTAAGTCTTTTGAATCATCTATTTGTTCGTTTACTGTAAAAGTACCCTTTAAAAATGGCTCAGTATTGGTTATGCCGGTAAGCGTAATTTGCTTAATACCTTGTAAAAAAACTGTTTCTTGGTTATTGGGTAACTTAATAATTCGAAGCACTTTAGCCAAAGTTCCTGTATGGTATAAATCTTCCATGTTGGGCTCTTCTGCATTGATATTTTTTTGAGCAACTACTAAAATAAAAGATTTATTTTTCTTGGCATCTTTTATTAATTTATTCGATTTTACTCTGCCAATACTTACTGGCAATGCCATCATTGGGAAAAGTACGGTGTTTCGTAATGGTAATATTGGCAGTACTTCGGGCAAATCTTCTAATTTTACTTCTAAATCTTTGTCGTTTAAAGTAATTGGAATTGTTTCAAAATTTGTGTCATCGTTTTCTGTCCACTCCTCAAAAGTAACATCCTCAGGTATATCTATCATTTATAAAAGTAAATTGTATGGTTAAAAACCATTATATTTACAATATAAATGCCAAACAACTGAACTTTGATTTAGGATTTCAGATTTTTGATTGGTTGAATTGAATATTTACTTGAATAAAATTGTTTAATAATCATAATTACTATAATAAACAGCTTATTGAAAATTAAATAAAGCGGTTTTGAAAAATATTTATTTCAAGTATTTGTATTTAAATAAGATTGGTATATATTCGCAGCCCTTAAAAATTAAAAAATAAATAAATTATGTACGCAATCGTAGAAATTGCTGGCCAACAATTTAAAGTTGAAAAAGACCAAAAAGTGTATGTACACCGCTTACAACACGAAGAAGGCGCCAGTATTGAATTCGACAGAGTACTGCTATTACAAGATGGCAGTTCAATTTCAGTTGGAGCTCCAACTGTAGCAGGTGCTGTAGTTAAAGCTACCGTTTTATCTCACTTAAAAGGCGATAAAGTGATCGTTTTTAAGAAAAAACGTAGAAAAGGTTACAGAAAATTAAATGGCCATCGCCAATGTTTCACTCAAATCAAAATTGAAGCTATCAACGCTTAAATATATTGTTTAACTAAAAAAAAAGATTAAAGACCATGGCTCACAAAAAAGGTGCAGGTAGTTCGAAAAACGGACGTGAATCACATAGCAAACGCCTAGGCGTTAAAATTTTTGGTGGACAAAGAGCTGACGCTGGCAATATTATTATTCGTCAACGTGGCACTAAGCATCACCCAGGCGATAATGTTGGAATTGGAAAAGACCATACATTATTTGCTTTAATTGATGGAACTGTTGTGTTCCGTAAAAAAGCAAACGATCGCAGTTATGTATCGGTTACTCCTTTGGTTGCAAAACCAGAAGTTGTTGCTGAAGCGTAATTAAAATTATTTCATATTAAAGCCCGAGTTCTTTTAGAATTCGGGCTTTTTTGTTTTTACTAGTTTTATAAATACTAATTTTTTATTCAAATAGGACCAATTTAAATCCACATCTTTTTGATTAGATTTGACAAAAATTAACAATAGTAATTAAGTTTAAAAATTATGTTTGGTATTAGTTTACTTCCAATTATTCCTTTACGCGAGGAACCAAATAGCAAAAGCGAAATGGTAAGCCAATTATTGTTTGGCGAGAAATATAAAGTACTTCTTCAACAACCAAGTTGGGTAAAAATTGTAACGATTAATGATAATTACATTGGTTGGATCAATGAAAAACAAATCAATTTAATAGTGGAAAATGAATGGAATAATTTAATAAATCCCATTGTTGTTATGGAATACCCGCACTTAAAAATATTGGTAAATAATGTACCTATGTATATTGCCACAGGCAGCCAAATATATTCCAAAGAAAATATTAAAATAAGTGGTTTTGAATTTAATTTTGAATATAATAATATTGATTTGAATTTAGAAAATATTGCAAAGCAGTATTTAAATTCTCCCTATTTATGGGGTGGTAAAACTCCTTGGGGAATTGATTGTAGCGGATTTACACAAATGGTTTTTAAGCAAAAAAATGTAAGTATAAAACGAGATGCTTTTCAACAGGCGGAAGAAGGTGAGGCAGTTGCTTTTTTGGCTGAAAGTAAAATGGGTGACTTGGCTTTTTTTGACAATGAAGATGGTAAAATTACCCACGTTGGTATATTATTAAACAATGAAACTATTATTCACGCCAGTGGAAAAGTGAGAATTGACCAAATTGATAATTATGGAATTATGGATGCTGATTCAAAAAAATATAGCCATAAATTACGTTTTATTAAACGATTTAATTTTGAATAGCTAAAGTTTGAAAACAATTTTATACCATTGCAGTTATTAATTATATAAATAAAAACTAAAAATTATGACATTACAAAAAGGCGATAAAGCACCAGATTTTACATTGTTTAACACCGAAAAAACCCCAGTTAATTTAGCTGATTTTAAAGGTAAAAACTTAATTGTACATTTCTTTCCATTAGCATTTACCGGTGTTTGCACCAAACAATTATGCACAGTTAGAGATGCAATTTCAATGTACAAAAACGACAATGCAGATGTGGTTGCTATTTCAATTGATTCTATTTTTACTTTAGGTAAATTCAAAGAAGAGCAAAATCTTTCATTTGATTTACTTTCTGATTTTAATAAAGAAGTTTCAGCTGCATATGGTTCATTGTTCGAAACTTTTCCTGCTTTTGGCATGAAAGGTGTTTCGAAACGCTCTGCTTTTGTAATTGATAAAGAAGGTGTAATTCAATATGCAGAAGTTTTAGAATCACCTGGTGATTTACCTAACTTTGATGCCATTAACGCTACTTTGGCTGAATTAAACTAATTCAATAAATTAAACAAAAAAACGCAAGTACTGAAAAGTGCTTGCGTTTTTTTTTGTTGAAAATTGAGGTCAGTTCGAGCGTAGTCGAGAACCGTTGAATATCCTAGAATACGCTCGAACTGACTGTAAAGTGGAACTTAAAGTTTGCAATTACTAATTATAAAAAAATCTGTAAAATCTTTGGCTAAACTCTAATAAACCATTTGCAATAACTTGCATTTAGCAACCATGTCATCGGTATCAATCGCGGTAATTTCTACATCTATAATTTCATTCACCAACATGGGGTCATATTTGGTTTTTACTTTTATATAATTACTTGTAAAACCATACATTACATCTTGATCATTTTCTGCTTCCCAAAGCACAGGATATGTGTTTCCAATATGTTCGTTATAATATGCTAAACGTTTTTTATCGCTTAAAATATGAAGCATTTTACTTCTATCTGCTCTTTCGCTCATATTTACTTTG
>JBIILW010000294.1:0-3167 GCA_044338265.1 Bacteroidia bacterium
AATACAAATGGAATACTGAAAAGTATAATAACAAACTAAATCACATGGCACAAGTTATTGCCAGCATGAATGAAGGCAAAGGAGCTGATTTTATTGGCATGTGCGAAGTAGAAAGTGTAAATGCATTATTTGACTTAAGCCAAAATAATCAGCTAAAAAGTAAAGATTATAAGTTAGTTTTTTTTGAAGGTGCTGATGAGCGTGGAATTGATAATGGATTTTTGTATAAAAGTAGTTTGGTAAAAGCGGCTACTGGAAAAACATTTGAAATAAATCCTGAAGGATTAGGTGGCGACCACACCCGAAATATATTATTGGCAGAAATTACATTGAAGAATAACGAGAAAGTTTATTTCATAGTAAACCATTGGCCAAGCCGAAGAGAAGGAGAAAACGAAAGTGAATTTAAACGCAAGTTTGTAGCCAGTGAGGTGCGCAGCATTTGTGACAACATTTATAAAACTAATCCAAAAGCTAACATCATTGTAATGGGAGATTTGAACGATGAACCTACAAACTTATCGGTTATTACTTCGCTAGGCGCCACTGGCGCAATGACAAGAACCAAAGATAATTTATTATTCAATACCATGTATGCTTTGGCAATGGATGGACAAGGAAGCCACAAATATCAAGGCAAATGGGGTATGTTAGACCATATTATTATCAGTGCTAATTTGTTGAATGAAAAATCGAAAGTGCAATATATAAAAGAATCAGCGCAAGTTTACAAGCAAGATTTTATGCTAGAAACTGCTGAAAAATATAAAGGCAATCCTTTTAGAACTTTTGTTGGAAACAAATATTTAAACGGCTACAGCGACCATTTGCCTGTGATGATTTATTTGAATATTGGAAAGTAGGTTATTTGTTGATTGGTTGATTGGTTGATTGGTTGATTGGTTGATTTGTTGATTTATTTGTTATTGGAATAAAAAACTGTCAATCGTAATTCTAAAAATACCTATAATAATTATACTTTGTTACCATCAAAATATAAACTTAATGAATTTATTAGACTTAGTATATAATCAAAATATAAACTTACAAAACACCAATAAAACTGATTGTATTTTTATGTTGGCAATGAATGAAAATTTGCAAAACCATGTTCATTCGTTTCATGCCGCTGCTATATTTTCATTGGCGGAAGCCTCCAGCGCGCAATTTTTAATCAATACCTTTAAGGAGTTTGAAAATACGGTAGTTCCATTGCTAAGAGCAACCAATACAAAGTATAAAAAACCTGGTTTAACAAATATTTATGCTAAAGCAATATTGATAAATGAAACCAAAGAAGAAATAATTATATTATTATATAATAAAAAACGTGCTTTGGTTACTATAAAAGTAGAAATAATAGATGAAGCTGAATTTATTATATTTACAGGAACTTTCGAATGGTTTTTAAGTATGAATGCATAAAAAAAGGCACCATCAATATTTTATAATTGACAATGCCTTTTCAATGATAGAGTATAATATTTTTAATTAGTTCTTCAAGAACTTAGTATAATAAATTTGATTTTCCACTTCAATTTTTACTAAGTACATTCCATTGTTCAAATCGTTAATTGGAACAATTTGATGTTTGTTTAATATTGTTTGATAAACTTGCTTACCTGTTAAATCAAACAATGTTAGGATTCCATCATTGTTGCTTTCTGAAATTTCTATAGTTATAAAATCTTTGGCTGGATTTGGATAAACTTTCACCATTGAATTAGCCAATAATGTTTCAACAGCAGTATTCGTTATCACTATTTGTTTTGATGAAGTATCGGTACAATTATTTAAATTTTTAGCAATTAATTTAACTGTATAATTTCCACTTTTATTATAAATAAACGAAGCATTTTTTAAAATCGATGTTGAATTACTTACATCACCAAACAACCACAAACTACTGGTAGAATCGGATGATAAATTGGTAAACACTACTTTGTTTTTATTTACATTATTGCTGTCTGTTTTAAAATATTCAAAACTAAAATTAGCTGTTGGATTTGGGTAAATAGTTAAACTAACTTCGTTCGATGAATCACTGCAATTTGAAATGGTATCTGTTACTATTGCCTTAACTGAATTAGTAGCATTAACAGTAAACATATTGATAAAATTAATCACCTCTGAACTTCCAGCATACAATAATTTTCGCGTTGGAATAATTTGATAATATTTAAATAAATGCGAGTTATTACCTTTTGCCGCTCTAGCATCTATGGCTTCCCCTTGGCAATAAGTTGGAACAAACTTATCGGGAACCAAATTAGGTTTGATTGGACTAATATTCCCTTTTATAACAAAAGTGGAATCTACTATAGGACAAACATTATCGGTGCTATCTTTTACTTTTATTCTAACTAAATTATTGCCGTTCTTGGCATTAAAATTATAAAGTTTATTTCGACTGTATGTCGATACAATACTTTCAAATTCATACTGTATGATGTAATTTGGATTTGATATATTAGTTAATTCAATGGTTGAAGGCATGCTTGTATTCAAACTATTGATACATATATTTTTATTGTAAGCATATGTAATATTGATTGGATTACATCCATTGTTTACACATGTTTTAGTGCCAGCAATTCCCGCGCCACACGGACCAATTGCTTTTGCTCTTACCAAAATAGTTACCGATGAATTTGGTAATAATCCTGTTACAGTATGCGATAATTGATTAGCACCATTTGCATCGCTCCATGAATTACCATTGTTAGTACTTACTTCATAATTACTAAATCCTGTAACTAGCGGCCAAGTATACTGCATGCTTGAAGTAGTAACATTGCCACATGAAACTGTTGGTGCAGTGGCTTGTTCTTGAATTGAAATATATTTGTTAGCTAATGTATTGGTACAACCATTCTGAGTAATTTTTGGAGTTATTTTATATACACCACTCATGTTTCTTTTTAAAACAAATAAAGGATTAGTGCTTGATTGAACCAATGTATCATTCACGAAATACTGAGCAGTAAATCCACTTCCTGATAAGTCAAATACGACTGAATCGTTTTTACAAATGGTATCTTTTGAAGCAAACAATACCGATTGGGGAAGATTGGCCTTAATGGGTTTTATAAAACTAGAATTTGCAAAGCACCCCGTAGAATTTGTAACCCTAACTCGGTAATTTAAACTATCTGCAACCCGAATTG
>JBIILW010000032.1:0-11620 GCA_044338265.1 Bacteroidia bacterium
TATAGTAGATGCCCTAAATAATTTATATGTAACCGGTGGAACAACTTCTAATAATTTACCCAATACAACATCTGCTTTTCCTTATCATGGTGGAGTAGATGGATTTATATTAAAAACAAATACGAGTGGTTCCCTCTCACCAACTACTATTTATATTGGGACTTCCGCATATGATCAAAGTTATTTAATTCAAGAAAATGAAAATGGTGATATTTTTGTTATTGGTCAAACAACTGGTTCAATTTCTATTACTCCTGGAGTTTATGGAATTGCAAATGCAAAGCAATTTGTAAAAGGATTTAATAGGGCATTGACTTCCGAATTTGTTTCTACCACTTTTGGTAAAGCGTCAACTTACCCAAGTTTATCGCCTACAGCTTTTGTAATTGACAAATGTAATAGGCTATATTTTAGTGGTTGGGGTGGAACTACAAATTCATATAATAATGCCAATGTTGATAATACTTTTGGTTTGCCTACAACGCCAAATGCTTTTCAGAGAATAACTGATGGAAGTGATTTTTACTTAATGATTTTAGGTGATGGTTTAAAAGAGTTAACTTATGCTAGTTTTTATGGAGGAACCTTAAGTGCTGAACATGTAGACGGTGGAACAAGTCATTTTGATCAAAATTTTACTATTTATCAAACTGTTTGTGCGGGATGTTGGGGCAATAGCGATTTTCCTACTACTCCTAATGCTTGGAGTAATTCTAATCCTGGTAGAAATAGTTTTGGTGGTGCGGGTTGCAATATTGGTGTTTTTAAATTTAATTTAGATGCATCTATTTATCCTCCTGAATTTAGGGATACTATTTTATATGTAAATGCTGGTGATACCTTAAATTTTATAGCCAATATATTTGATAAAGATAACGATTCAATAACTGTTTCAGCTAGTGGATCTATACTTATGTCAGGAGCTAATCCTGCAAGTTTTAATGTAGTAAGTAGGAGTAAAGGATTGACACAGGCAAGGTTAATTTGGCCAACTTTATGTAAAGATTTTTTACCTGATACTTTTGTAGTAGATTTAAGTTTAATAGATGATGCTTGTCCAATTTCTAAAACAGGTTCCGGAAAAATAAAAATTATAGTATTATCACCTCCAATTTCACCACCATTTCTTGAGTGTTTAAATAGTTTATCAACTAGTTTAGTTAAGGTAAAATGGGAAGCATATAGTCAAAAACCAAGTACTTTTGGCTATTTAAAATTGCTAAAAAGCACCAATAATAGTCCGTTTGTTTTAATAGATACTATTGCCAATTGGCAAACAAATGATAGGTTAGATTTTAACGCATTTAACCATCGAATTATTCAAACGAAATATATGCTAGTTGGTGTAAACAATTGCGGAATTATTGGCGATACAAGTAGAATAATTTACAGTATATATGAAGGTGATACTATAGCTAATCCAGGATTCTTAAATGTAAATGATACTGTTGTTGAATTTATTAAAACAGATACTTTAAATGCAAGTTTTACTATTTATGGTACTGGAAGTAAAGATTCTATATTTGCTGAAATTTCAGGAAGTTTATTAGGTTTTAAAGATTTAGCAATTGTAAAAACTGATGGTTTGAATGCTGCAACTGTTACATTTAGAATGATAACTGATTGTAATACTGAAATTAAATCATGGGATTTGTTTTTTAAAGTGCGAGATAATCAATGTCCACAACCACGTGAAAAAACTAAAGTTATTCGAATAAATATTTTGCCAATTAGCAATATTCCATTACCTGTTTTACAGTGTCCATTAAAGCTAAATAATCAAACAATAAAAGTGGTTTTACCTAAAATTATTACCAATAGGTATTTTAAGAAATTTAAATTAATAAGGTACAATGCAAATAATTATTCAAGCACATTAGGCGATTATTCAAGTTGGAATTTTGATAGTTCATTTATTGATAAATTGGCAATTGATAATGCAACAATTAATTATTGTTATCAAACGGTAAGTGTTGATATTTGTGACAAACCAGCTGACAGCTCCAACATTATTTGTTTGCGAATGAATAATGCCATTTACCCACAAAAAATAACTTGGAATACAGTTACTGTAAAAAATGATCAAGTTGTAAAATTGATTTGGAATAAATCATTGAATGATTCAATGCATTTTTTAAATTATAATATTTATAAAATGCAAGACAGAAACGGAAAGGGGTTTGCTTATTTAAATACTATAAATTCAATTTCTGATACTACATATATTGATTCTGAGGTAAAAGTAGATGACCATTCTTACTGTTATAAAATTACCAATTCAAATGAATGTGGTTTAGAAAGTTTAAACAATGATTCTGCTTGCAGTATATTATTAAAAGGAGTTTCCGAAAAATTAGTTCATACATTAACTTGGCAAGATTTTAATTATTGGACACTTGGAACTCAAAAATTTGATTTGTTGAAAGCCAATGATTATAACCGAAATTTTGTTAATACTTTGCCGAATAATACAAAACAATTTGCCTTCCAAGATAAAACATTTGATTATCAAGTTGGCTTATATTTTTACCAAATTGTTGCCCATCAAAACCCCAATATTGGCAATGCAATTAGTGAATCAAATACCATTGAATTAATGCAATCGCCTTATGTATATGCTCCAAATGCATATACTGCAAATGGAGATAATTTAAATGATGTTTGGAAAGTAGAGCATGCTTTTGTGAAAGAATTTAACTTAAAAATTTATAACCGTTGGGGGCAATTACTTTTTGAAACCAATGATAAAAATAAACCATTTAGTTTAAACTTAACAAGTCAATTAATAGCAAATGATGTATATGTTTATATAGTAAATTACACAGGTTGGACAGGAGAAAGCAATACTTTAAAAGGTAACTTTACCGTTTTGAAGTAGGTTTTAAAAAGCAAGCAATTAAACCAATAAATAACATTTCTAAATTGGTTTGTGTGCTTTTGTTCTGATATGATTTTAAATTGCCAAAACTATCAAACTGAATAGAAGAATGGTCAATAATTTTTATTTCATTTCCATGGTTTTGCTGGTAACGTAATTCTAGTTTCAATCCTTCTGTTAATTTAATTTTCAAACCACCTCCTAAACCATAAATTTGTGTAACATCTCCATCTAAATTTTTAGTATCAATTTTAGATTGATTGTTTGCATCTGTATAATTAATGTTTTGTCTGGTAAAGAAAAATCTTCCACCCCAGTATGCAGTTCCAAATAAAGTAATTGGCCAACTTGAACCTAACTCTAAATCCAAATATGGATACCAACCATATGCATTGCTATTAATTGCAATCTTTACATTGTTACTTTGGGTTGTACTTTTTCCACCAAAGTACAAATAGTCAAAACCAAGACCAGTAATAAGTGAAATTGGTAAATTTTCATTGAATAAATTTTTACCTAATTTAAAACCAAAACCAATACCCTCAAGTTCAGGTAATGAAAATGAGCTTGTTCCATAATTTAAATAAGCACCCAATTGACCTTTATTTCCGCTATTATTATCAAATGAATTATTTATCAGTTGATTTTGAGTTTGTTTATTTTGAAGGGTGTCTGCCTTTTTGTTTTTATTTATTTTACCTGCATTTGTATTTGGATTTCGCTGCGCAAATGCAGTTGAAATAGTTAAAATAATTATTAAAAATACAGGAATAAATTTCATCATAAAATTATTACAAATATATTTTTATGTTACAAATTATAAAGGGTAAATTTTAAATAAAAAAAAATATGCTATCTCCTATTTATAAATGTTTTCCAATGCATCTTTTATATCTTCAAATTCAAATTTAAAATTCGCTTTTTCAATTTTTTCAGATGAAATATTTTGACTCATAAGTATAACAGCGGCCATTTCACCAAAAGCAATTTTCAATAAAAATGCGGGAATATTGGGTAATAAAAAGGGTCTGTTTAACGCCTTAGCAATTTGTTTTGTCATTTCATAGTTTGTAACTGGATTTGGGGCCACTCCATTATAAACTCCTTTCATTTTTTCGTTTTTTGAAGCAAATAAAAATAGGTGAGCCATGTCTGAAATATGTATCCAACTAGTGATCATTTTCCCATTTCCTAATGCAGTTGCTAATCCATATTTTGCTGGTGCGGCAACACTTTTTAAATAACCACCTTCTTTACTCAAAACAATTCCCGTTCTTATTTTTACAACCCTAATTCCTAAGGTTTCAAATTTATTCACTTCATTTTCCCATTCATTGGTTAAATTAGCTAAAAAGTCATTACCAATCTCACTTTCCTCGTTTAATAATTGATCATTTTGGTTTTTGTAAATTCCAATTGCTGAAGCACAAATAATAGATTTTGGTTTATTTTGTCTCAGATTTAAGGTTTCAAACAACAATTTAGTAGACTTTATTCTACTATCAATTAATTCTTTTTTACGATTAACTGTCCATTTTTTATCAGCTATTCCAGCACCGGCTAAATGAATGATTACATCAACGTCTTGAAAACAATTTTCATCCAATTGATTTTTATTGATGTTCCATGAAAAACTATTTAGGCCGGTTTTATTTTTTTGGGAACTTGTTAACCAATTAACATCTTCATTTTTTTTTAAAAGTAATTTTGTTATTTCGTTGCCTATTAGGCCACTACCACCTGTAATTAGATATTTCATATTTTATTTTATATAATTGAAAACATTCATACTATCATTATGTTTAAGAAATGTAATAATAAAATAATAATTAGCATTTGGCAACGTTTTCTATAAAAGATATTGAATCATTAACTGGAATCAAAAGTCATACTTTAAGGATTTGGGAACAACGCTTTAGTTTTTTAAAACCAAAGCGAACCGATACCAATATTCGTTATTACGATGATGAAGATTTAAAACTGCTTTTGAACATTAGCGTTTTAAATAATCACAATGTAAAAATTTCTGAAATTGCTAAAATGACATCTAGCGAAATGTCAAGTTCAATTATAAAACTTACAGATAATTCATGTAAATTCACCAATCAAATAAAAGATTTAATTTCACCAATGATGTCTTTTGATGAGCTTGGATTTCAGAATAAACTAAATGAATTAATTAATGACATCGGATTAGAAGAAACTTACATAAATATATTATTACCCTTTTTAGTTGAATTAGGATTATTATGGCAAATAGGAGCAATTCAGCCTTCTCACGAACATTTTGTTACAAATATTATTAAGCAAAAACTTTTTTGTCACATTGATAATCAAGTTGCCAATAAAGGCGAATGCAGAAAAAAATTCTTATTGTTTTTACCAGAAACAGAAACTCATTCATTAAGTTTATTATTTGCAAATTACATCATTCGTTCTCGTGGCCACGATGTAATATTTTTAGGCCAAGAAGTTCCCTTAGAAGATTTGAAAAATGCGTTTAAAAATGAATCTCCTGATTATATTTATACCACTGCAACAATAGCACATTTGAAAATTCCTGTACAAGAAATGCTTAATTTTTTAAGCGAAAATTGGCCACATTCTCAGATTCTAGTATCCGGTTATCAGTTTATTGTTTCCGATGCAATGATTCCAACAAATGTACACGTATTGAAAAAAGCAGATGAATTTATCAGTTTAATTAATAGTATTTCTACTGAATATTTGAAGAGTAATTGAGATTTAGTAGTTAAAGTTTATCTATTTTATCTTATTTTCCAACTTCACAAATTCAATTTCTATTAGAACAATTAATATTTGTTTTAAATTAATATTTGATTTGACTATTAAATTGATAATAAAAAAATTTTATAAATTTTTTATAAATTTAATATGTTAAATTATCTGTTTATAAAATTTTATTCAATCATTCTACATCCTTAAATTTACAAACAATTTACTAAACTAAATTAGTAAATTATTTTAGCAAAATCTATTATTTTCGCCCAATAACATCTTTAGTACAAATATGGAAATTGTAGAAAAATATACTCCTGTAAATAAAATTAGAATTGTAACCGCTGCTGCTTTGTTCGATGGACATGATGCTGCCATTAATATTATGCGCAGAATTATTCAATCAACCGGAGCTGAAGTAATTCATTTGGGACATGATAGAAGTGCGGAGGAAGTAGTGGATACTGCCATTCAGGAAGATGCAAATGCAATAGCCATGACCAGTTACCAAGGTGGACATGTGGAATATTTTAAGTTCATGCACGATTTGCTACAACAAAAAGGTTGTGGACATATAAAAATATTTGGTGGTGGTGGAGGTGTAATTTTACCTACGGAAATTGCTGAATTACATGCTTACGGAATTGCTAGAATATATTCTCCCGATGATGGACGTGCAATGGGATTGCAAGGCATGATCAACGATATGTTGCAACAATCTGATTTTGCAACAGGCGCTAATTTATTAGCCGAGGCAAATGAAATCAATCAAAAAGTAAAAGAACAAGATTATAAATCGATTGCTAAATTAATTTCTGCAGCCGAAAATTTCCCTGATGAATTTCACAAGGTTTTCAATTTAGAGACGTTGCATGCAACGTCTTCGCAAACCCCAATATTAGGTATCACAGGAACAGGTGGTGCAGGAAAATCATCATTGGTAGATGAATTGGTTCGCAGGTTTTTGATGGATTTTGAAACCAAAACAATTGCTATTATTTCTGTTGATCCAAGTAAACGCAAAACTGGTGGTGCATTATTGGGCGATAGAATCCGAATGAATTCAATAAAAAATTCTCGTGTTTACATGCGCTCATTGGCTACTCGCCAAAGTAATTTGGCATTGTCAAAATATGTAAAAGAAGCCATTGATGTAATCAAAGCTGCGCAGTTTGATTTAATTATTTTAGAAACTTCGGGAATTGGTCAAAGCGATACTGAAATTATTGAACATAGCGATATGAGTTTATACGTAATGACCCCAGAATATGGTGCTGCTACGCAATTAGAAAAAATTGATATGTTGGATTTTGCCGACATTATTGCATTAAATAAATTTGATAAAAAGGGTTCGTTAGATGCATTGAGAGATGTAAAAAAACAATACCAACGCAACCATCAATTATTTGATAAAGACCCAGATTTGATGCCAGTTTTTGGAACCATTGCCTCGCAATTCAATGATCCGGGAATGAATAGATTGTATAAATCTATCATGGAAAAATTAGTGGAGAAAACAGACGCTAATTTAAATTCGGATTATCATATCAGTGAGGAAATGAGCGAAAAAATTTACATCATTCCGCCTGCTCGCATTCGTTACCTTTCTGAAATTTCGGAAAACAACCGCAACTACGATAAATGGGTAAGCAAACAAGCTGAAATTGCTGATCAATTATTTGGATTAAAATCAAGTATTGAAACCATTAAATCTTCGAAAATGGATGATAAAGATAGGTTGGTAAAAGCTTTGGAAGAAGCTTATTTTACAGTAAATTTAGATTTAGATCCACGCAATAAAATACTGTTAGAAACTTGGGAAGAAAAAATTGCGCAGTATAAAAATGAATACTATATCTTTAAAGTTCGCGATAAAGAAATAAAAATAAAAACGCATTCAGAATCGCTTTCACATTCACAAATTCCAAAGGTAGCTGTTCCAAAATTTAAAGGATGGGGCGATATATTACGTTGGGCATTACAAGAAAATTTCCCTGGCGAATTTCCTTACACTGCTGGAATTTATCCATTTAAACGCGAAGGTGAAGATCCAACCAGGATGTTTGCCGGAGAAGGCGGACCAGAAAGAACTAACAAACGTTTTCATTATGTAAGTAAAGGCATGCCAGCAAAGCGTTTGAGTACTGCTTTTGATTCGGTAACTTTATACGGACAAGACCCTGACCACCGTCCTGACATTTACGGAAAAGTAGGTAATTCGGGGGTGAGTGTTTGGAGTTTAGATGCTGCTAAAAAATTGTATTCTGGATTTAATTTAGCCGATCCTAAAACTTCGGTATCCATGACCATTAATGGGCCTGCGGCAATTATTTGTGCATTTTTTATGAATGCTGCTATTGACCAACAATGCGAAATTTATATCAAGCAAAATGGTTTAGAAGCTGAAGTAAATGAAAAATTAGCAGCTATTTTTAAAGCAAGAGGAACTGCCAAACCAACATATAACGAAGAAATTCCAGAAGGAAATGATGGACTTGGCTTGATGCTTTTGGGTGTTACAGGCGACATGGTTTTACCAGCTGATGTTTATGAAAAAATTAAAGTAGAAACTTTAAAACAAGTTCGAGGAACGGTACAAGCTGATATTTTAAAAGAAGATCAAGCGCAAAATACTTGTATTTTCTCTACTGAATTTTCGTTACGAGTAATGGGCGATGTACAGCAATATTTTATCAATAATGCGGTACGTAATTTCTATTCAGTATCTATCAGTGGTTACCACATTGCAGAGGCAGGAGCAAATCCTATTACACAGTTGGCTTTAACGCTTTCTAACGGATTTACTTTTGTAGAATATTACTTAAGTCGTGGAATGAATATAGATGATTTTGCGCCAAATCTTTCGTTCTTCTTTAGCAATGGAATTGATCCAGAATATTCAGTAATTGGAAGAGTAAGTCGCAGAATTTGGGCCAAAGCCATGAAGTTAAAATATGGTGGAAACGAACGCAGCCAAATGATGAAATATCATATTCAAACCAGTGGTAGAAGTTTGCATGCACAAGAGATTGATTTCAACGATATTCGTACTACTTTACAAGCACTTTACGCCATTTATGATAATTGTAATTCTTTACATACCAACGCGTATGATGAAGCCATTACCACACCAACTGAAGAGTCGGTGCGCAGAGCGATGGCTATTCAATTAATTATTAACCGTGAGTTAGGTTTGGCTAAAAACGAAAATCCTTTGCAAGGTTCATTTATCATTGAAGAATTAACTGATTTGGTAGAGGCTGCAGTTCTTGCCGAGTTTGATAAAATTAACGAACGTGGTGGTGTTTTAGGCGCTATGGAAACCATGTACCAACGTAATAAAATACAAGAAGAAAGTATGTATTACGAAATGTTAAAACATACGGGTGAGTATCCAATAATTGGGGTAAATACGTTCTTAAGTTCTAAAGGTTCACCAACAGTTATTCCTCAAGAAGTAATTCGTTCAACCACCGAGGAGAAAGAATTTCAAATTACGATGTTGAATGAATTAAAAGCTGGAAACATAGAAAAAGGACAAGAAATGTTGGCTAAAATTCAACAAGTAGCCATCCATAATGGAAATATATTTGAAGCTTTAATGGAAACAGTAAAATACTGCTCATTAGGACAAATTACCAATGCCTTGTTTGAAGTTGGCGGACAATATAGAAGAAATATGTAGGGAATTTGAATGATTCATTAACTGATGCCATCGCTTTAAGCGATGGCATCAGTTAAAAACACCTACTAATTTTCATATATTTTTAAAATAATCATTTTGTAATAAATAATTTTTACATTTACATTTTAAATAAACTCAAAATATGATAAATGAATTTAGTGTGGGCGACACCGTTAGATTGATTTCTGGTGGCCCATTAATGACCGTAAATGAATACAACGATGAAAAAGATTTAGTTGATTGTATTTGGTTTAACATAGATGAAAATTTATGCGCAGGAACCTTTAAAGGTGCAGTGATAATGATTGATGTGGATGATTTTGATTTTGACGATTTTGATTTTGATGAAGATGATGAAGAATGGGAAGAGGAATTAGATGAAGAGGAAGAAAAATAATAAGTATAAACAGAAAAAGCAGGTATTTTATCTGCTTTTTTTGTTTGTAAATGTTTCAAAATTTTATAATTTTTTATAGAAGACAAAAAGGAAATACAAATGAAATTATGAAATTTGTTTGGATTAAAACTGAAAATTAATTTTTACCATTTAGTTTCATGCATAAATAGATTCATAGTTTTATATTGCGCCAATAATTTAATTTACAAATGATTCTTTTTGATAAAATAGAAGCGAATAAAGAAATATATCGCGAACAGTTTTTAAACGCTCAACCTTTCCCACATATAGGAATTGATGGTATTTGCGATGAAGAAAAATTAACAACACTTTATAATAATATACCTGTTATAGAAACAGCCAGTGCTGATTATGTTTTTGCTAAAAACAAATTTGAAAAATCAAAATTCCATGAATTAGGTGGTGAATTTTTAGAATTATACAACGATTTTATAAGTGATAGATTTCAAGAATGGTTAAAGTTTGTTACCAATGAAGATTTATTTGTAGATAAAACTTTTTATGGCGGAGGAATTCACCAAGGAAAAGAAGGCAGTTTTTTAGACATGCATGCCGATTTTAATTATCACCCATTGCACGAAAACTGGTACAGAAACTTGAATTTGTTGCTTTATATTAATAAAGATTGGAATCCAAATTACGCAGGAAATTTGAAGTTAGAAGATGGCCGAACAGGCGTAAAAACTGAAGTAGAAGTTCCTTTTAACAGATTGGCAATTATGCATTGCAGAGAATATACTTTACATGGTTACGATGCTATCAATTTTCCGGAGGGAACAGCCAGAACATCAATAGCTGCTTACGCTTACACCCTTCATGATTCAAATTTAGAGGCTTCAAGAACCACGGTTTGGCATATTGAAAAAAACAGTCCTATAAAATATTTGTTGTCAAAAATTTGGGTTCCAGCTGTTAAATTAAAAAGTAAATTTTTCAAAAGTAACACGGCCAAACATTAGAATTTTTAAAAATGGAATGGAATAAAATTACCAATATTTCTCAATTAGAGGATATCAATACCGCTTCTGAAAGTGAGAAAATAATGATTTTTAAACACAGTACACGTTGCAGTATTAGTTCAAGTGCATTAAATAGATTAGAAAGAAACTGGAACAATGAAACTGATGCTATAAAACTAAAACCTTATTATTTAGACTTAATTGCTCATAGAGATATTTCGAATAAAATTGCGCAGCAATGGAATATTGAGCACGAATCGCCACAGGTTTTAGTAATTGAAAATGGCAAATGTACATATCATAATTCTCATATGGGAATTGATTATAATGAATTGATGGAATTGTAAAAATCTAGTTGTTGCAATATTCCATAAATCTGTTATTTTTGAAATATTGCCAAAACACAAATCATGGATCAACATTTCGGATTTTCAGAATTAGCCAAACAAGCATCGCTTCAGCCAAAAGAAGCATTGCTTGAAAAGCGAAATTCCAATCATATTTTATACATTGGGGTTCCAAAGGAAACTACTTTACAAGAAGGTAGAATTCCGCTTACACCCTCATCTGTTCAACTATTGGTAAATAATGGAAACGAAGTTTGGATAGAGTCGGGAGCAGGAAAAAATGCACACTTTACCGATAATGATTTTAGTGAAGCCGGTGCTAAAATTTGCCATAGCAAAGAAGAACTTTTTAAAGCCAATATTATTTTAAAAGTAGAGCCACCAACTGAAGAAGAAATTAAACTTTTAACATCACAACATTTATTGATTTCAGCATTGCAACATGCAAGTAAAAGCAGCGCATTTATGAAGGAATTAATGGCAAAAAAGTTAACGGCTATTGCTTATGAAAATTTAAAAGATCAAGATGGATTGTTTCCTGTAATTAGAAGTTTAAGTGAAATAGCAGGAACCACAACTATCAGTATAGCTGAT
>JBIILW010000083.1:0-7226 GCA_044338265.1 Bacteroidia bacterium
CTATAACTTCTAAATAATTATTATCTATAACTATTACACCGGTGTCTTCTCCTAGGCCAATTCCTGTGCATTGAGGATTACTTGCTACTGCTTGTGCCAAACGATTAAAACGGCCACGCTTATCAAAATGTGAGTCAATGATTACATTTGGAATAAATGCTAATCCAGTAGTAATTTTAACTTCACCTTTTAAATGTGCTAACTCACTTTTTCCAGAATAAATCATGGTATTACTCATGGCCATTGCACCAGCACTAGTTCCCGCTATTACAAATTTTTCTTCATTGAAATACCTATCGTGTAACACTTGGTAAATTTCTGTTCCACCAAAAATACTTGTTAAACGCAATTGGTCGCCACCTGAAAATAAAATGCCGTCACAATCTTTTACACGTTGAATATATTCAGGATTATGAACGTCCTCACGATTTCTAATATTCATCACACCAGCGCGTTTACAACCTATTTTACTAAAAGTGTCAATATAATTTTGACCTACTTCTTGTGGAATAGATGATGCGGTTGTGATTACTTCAATTTTTTTATCAATTCCACCAACTTCTTCCACAAAACGTTTAAGAATAGATAAACTGAAAAAATTTAAACTTTTATTTGAATGTACATATCCTTTTTCGGGTTCTGTGCCTTTATCTTCAGCACCGCCAATGGATATTAGTTTTCCTTTAGGTGTATTCAATTGCTTTATTTTTAAGAATAAAAAACAGTATTCCCCCCGTGTAAAAATGATTATACAAGTAAAAAAATAGCTTACACTAATTTTATTTGCTTGAACCAAATAAAAACACAAAAAACATTGAAATTTTTATTGTTAGGTGTTTATTGATATGGTTTAAAATCAAATTTGTAATTTAAAATTATTCTTTCGGATCTGTAGGTTCTTCCGCTTGCTCTTCGTTTAAGTAATCGTCTTCGCCTTCCCACTCTTGGTCAGGGCTGATCCACTCTTCGCCTTCCATCATTTTACGGTATTCTATTAGTTCTTCTTTGTTGTATTTATTAGTGTAATCACTTAATAAATCTAACAAATAATCTAAATTAGCTACACCATCATCTTCAGTATATTCAAAGGTATAATTACCATTTACTTGAATGTTTTCGTATGCCAAACGAATCATGCGAACATAACCAGGTTGGTTTAAGTTGTCAATAAAAAATTTGCGTAATTCTTTTAACTGATTTACTAGCTTTTCACCTTCAAATCCTTCTTTAGCCAAAGTTACTTTTATGGCATCTATCAATTGCTTCATTGCTTATTTTTAAATTATAATGAGGGCGAAAATAAGGTTTTGTTTCAAAATTTACCTACATTTTAAAAAAAAGCTATTTGATTCTAGCATTTTGTATTTAATATTTAAAAAAGGTTAATCTTTTCAATCTTTCAATCTTCTAATTTTTTAATACTTAAACAAACATGTCATCTTGTTCTTTGTCAATGTCTTCTTGTTCTTTATCAATTTGGCGTTTTACTAATAATTGTAAAGCTGGACCAGCCATAATTGATGTTATAACAGCCATAATAACAATGGCTACAAACAGTTTTTCATTAATTAAACCGGCTTGTAGAGCCAATATTGCTAATATAATTCCCATGGCCCCACGGGCATTCATTCCAAAACCTACAGCTATGCTTTCTTGTTTGGTTAATCCACCCCAAAATGCACCTAATCCCGCTCCAATTAATTTGGTAGCAATGGCCAAAACTAAAACTAATAAAGTAATTTGTAAATCAAAATTTGCAAAAAAATCGACTTTAAAACCAATAGAAACAAAAAATAATGGAGCAAAAATATTTGTTACAAATTGATTTACTATTTCGCGTGTTTTTTCTGTTAAATGAACACTATCGCCAAAGGCAATTCCAACTATAAAAGCACCAAATATGGCATGAATACCTATAAATTCTGTAAAGGCAGCACCCAAAAATGCCAATCCCAGTGAAATACTTAAAAAACCACCTGGCCAGCTAAAGTTTTTTTGCGCCCATGGCAATGATTTATTAATAATTATTCGACCAACAGAAAGCATTGCTACTGAATAAAGAATGGTTAAACCAAGTGTAAATATAAATCCATGACTGTGAGAACTAATTTTTAACATTCCCAAAATCACTGAAAATAATAGCCAACCAACAATGTCATCGAACATGGCAGCTACAATAATTATCATTCCTACTTTTGACCTAAATAATCCTAAATCCATTAAAGTTCGGGCTATAATTGGTAAGGCAGAAACAGCCAATGCAGTTCCAAAAAATAAACTAAACAATATTAATTTTGAACTACTTGTAAAATATTCGCCAAAAAGTGGATAGAAATAATAGGCCACTAAAAAACCAATTGCTAAAGGAATAATTAACCCTAAAAAACTTGTTTTTAAAGCAGTTTTTCCCTGTTGGCGAATGATGGATAAATCTACTTCCATGCCTGCCACAAATAATAGCATGATGACTGAAATGGAGGTAATTCCATTAAATGCAATCATAGAATTACTATGTTGGTTTAAAACTAAAGTACTAATGTTTGGAAAATAATGACCTAATAAACTTGGTCCTAAGCAAATTCCAGCTACTAATTCACCAACAACCAAAGGCATTTTAAACTTCCTAAAGAATTCACCAACAAGCCTTGCTACGATGAGCAAAACGCCTAAGCTAAAAATTAAACTTATTGTGTCTTGTTGACTTAAAGAGGTGTTCATTGATGGATAAACTGTTATATTGTTGAATTGTTTTGGTTCGACAAGCTCACCTTGACATTGTTAATTTTTGTATTATTAAAATTATCATTTCGAACTTTTGTCATTCCGAAATTCGCACTTTACTTAGTCTTCTTTGATGTTTACCAATAATAAATTACAGGGTAAATCGGCTAAGGCAAACTCTATGTCTGTTGGAAAAACACGGTCAATCAAATTTAGTTTTCTATCAGGTGAATTTAAAATCAATAAATCAGCATGATGTTCACGTGCATATTTTGAAATGATATAACCCGGTTTTCCTTCTATTCTATCAATATTAATTTTTAAATCACCACAATCATTACAACTTAATATATAATTCAATCGTTTGTCTTCTTCCTCAATTAAATTTTCTTTGTGCTTTGCAACTTCATTTTCTTTGAACTCATCGCTTCTAATTAAAACAGCTTTGTTCAAATCTGTTTCTTGAATTACATCCACATTTTTTACTTTAAATGCTTTGGCAATTTCAATGGCTACCGCAATGGTATTTTCGGTTTTTGGATTGTTTGATCCTTCAACTACAATATAATTTATTGGACTTGATTCTATTTTTGGCTCAGTAAGCATTAGCATGCTACATTTAATTTTTCTGCTTAATTTACGAGCTACACTGCCCATAATATATTTTATTAAACTTTCTTTTTCTAAAGCACCGGCTACTAATAAATCAAGTTGTTCCTCATCACAAATATTTAAAATTGTTTCAACGGTTTCGCCTTCTTGCCAAATTAGTTTTGAATTGTTTAACAAGTTATATTTTTCCAAATATTCATTGATAGTTTTAACATCTTCCTCGCTTTTATTTCCAACATGAATAAAAATAAATTCCGACTTTAAGCCAACTTGCATTTTTGCCGCTTCCGCAATTAGTGCTTCTAACCTTGGCGAAAATGCAATTGCAATTCCTATTTTCTTAAAAACTAATTCTTTTTTCTCTCCACTCATCTTTTTTATTTATTAATCAATTTTATAAAACTGGTAAAATAATAATTGAAATTGTATCAATTCAGTTTGCAAATAAAATACTTTTTATTCATTGCAAAGTAACCAAACTAAACTGGTTATTGCGGCAGCACCCAAATGTAACTCACGTTCATTTACATTTTCAAAAATATCGTTTTCAGTATGGTGATAATCAAAATATCGTTGCGAATCAGGAACATAACCTATTAATGCTTTGCAATTATTTTTCAATGGACCAATATCAGCACCACCGCCACCTAAGTCTATTTTATCCCAACCATAACTTCTGAATAAATGTGCTTTTTCGTTGATGTTTTTATAAATGGTAGAATCACTAATTCCAAAGCCACGAGGCACAAATCCACCGGCATCGGTTTCTATTGCCGCATAATGATTTTCGTTGTTTTGTTCTGCTAATTCATCATATTTTATTCCGCCACGCAAACCATTTTCTTCGTTCATAAATAATACAGCGCGCAATGTTCTTTCATGTTTTAAATTTAAGGTTTTAAACAAACGCAAAACTTCTATACTTTGAACACAACCCGCACCGTCATCGTGCGCGCCTTCGCCTACATCCCAACTATCTAAATGGCCACCAATTAATATAATTTCATTGGCTTTTGTAGTCCCGTTTAACTGGCCAATTACATTATAACTCAAAACGCTGTCGATAGTATTGTTACAATTTAAGTTAAAGTAAAACTTGGTTTCGCTATTTGTTTTTAATGATTTACTTAAAACATCAGCATGGTTACTGCTAATGGCACAAGCCGGAATTTTTGGAAATGAATCGTTATAATACATGGCACCTGTATGTGCAAATTCATCGTGAGCTAAAGTCATGCTACGAACTACTACACCAATGGCACCAAGCTTTGCAGCTTCAGATGCGCCTCTGCCACGTTGGTTTACTGCGCCACCATAAGCAGCGCCTGTGTTTATGTGAGTAGGTTCCATTGGTCGGTTAAAAAACACAATTTTACCTTCAACATTTTCTTTTCCTAAGCTGCGTAATTCTTCAAAAGTTTTTACTTCAATTACGTTGGCAGTAATGCCATCTTTTTTAGTAGAAACAGAACCGCCCAATGCTAAAATATTTACTGAAAAAGGTTTTGAACCTCCTAATATTTTGCCGGTCTCTGTTTTTTTACTTCCTCTAATCCATTTTGGAACCATTACTGGTTGCAGCCAAACACTGTCAAAACCATAAGCTATCATTCGTTTGTACATTAACTGAACAGCTTTAGCAGCTTGCTCACTTCCACTAATTCTATTGCCAATATGTTTGCACAAATCGTGCAAATCGTCATAAGCTTTACCATTGGTTAAAACTTCATCCGTAATTTTTTTTATAATAATAGCATCTTGATTTTGTGCAAAGGATTGCAGGCAAAAGAAGGAAAATAATAATAGTAAATATTTATTCATAGAGTTGGCTGATTAGCGTTCAAATATATATTTTGTGAGAGAATTAAAATAGATAAATTTATAAAAAAATCCCTTCCAAAATTACTTGAAAGGGATATTATTTTTAGTTGTTACAATAACAATTCAACAATCTATCAATTTAACAATTCAACTTACTTATACAATGGAAACTTCCCCATCCACTCATTGATATTTTTTCTAATGTCAGCAAGCATGGTTTCGTTTTCGTTGTTCATTAAGGCAGTGTCTATGTAATCAACTATTTGTTCCATATCGGCTTCGGCCATTCCACGAGTTGTAATGGCAGCTGTTCCAACGCGCATTCCACTTGTTACAAATGGCGATTTGTCATCGAAAGGAACCATGTTTTTGTTAATGGTGATATCGGCTTTTCCTAAAGCGGCTTCAGCTAATTTACCTGTTAAGTTTTTGCTACGCAAATCAATTAACATTAAGTGATTATCGGTTCCGCCAGAAATAATTTTGTAACCTCTGCTTACAAATGCATTGGCCATGGCTTGTGCATTAACCGCCACTTGTTGAGTATAAGTTTTGTAATCATCGGTTAAACATTCCCCAAAAGCTACTGCTTTAGCAGCAATCACATGTTCTAACGGTCCGCCTTGAGTTCCAGGAAAAACAGCTCCATCCAATAACGCACTCATCATTTTCAATTCACCTTTTAAGTTTTTTTGTCCAAATGGATTTTCAAAATCATTACCCATCATAATAATTCCACCACGTGGTCCACGTAAAGTTTTGTGCGTAGTTGAAGTTACAATATGACAATGTTGAATTGGATCGTTTAATAATTTTCCAACAATTAAACCAGCAGGATGTGAAATATCGGCCAATAAAACTGCTCCAACGCTATCAGCAATGGCACGCAAACGGGCATAATCCCAATCGCGGCTATAAGCCGAAGCACCACAAATAAGCATTTTTGGTTTTTCAGCGTATGCTTTTGCTTCTACTTTATCCCAATTTATTAAACCAGTTTCTTGCTCCACACCATAAAAAGATGGAGTATATAATTTACCTGAAAAGTTTACAGGAGAACCGTGTGTTAAATGTCCACCATGCGAAAGATCGAAACCTAAAATTTTATCGCCAGGATTTAAGCAACCCAACATAACAGCTGCATTTGCTTGCGCGCCAGAATGTGGTTGAACATTGGCCCATGCAGCACCAAACATTTGCTTTAAACGATCAATGGCTAAATTTTCAACAACATCTACCACTTCACAGCCACCATAATATCGCTTGCCTGGTAATCCTTCAGCATATTTATTGGTAAGCACACTTCCCATGGCTTCCATTACTTGTGGACTAGTAAAGTTCTCAGAAGCAATTAACTCTATGCCGTGTTCTTGGCGGCTTTTTTCTTGATTAATTAAATCAAATATAACGGTATCTCTTTGCATGGTATCTAAAAATTATTTTACGAAAGTAAATTTTACGAAACAATATACCAAAGTTAAATAGTTTGATAAAAGTCTATTAAAAAAAGTAGTTTCAAAATAAATAGTAATGAATTAGCTCTTTTTTTTTGAACCACATAGATACATAGAAAACATAGTTTAGCAACTGTATTCTTAACATATTAACTTTGGAGAAATTGTTGATTATTTTAATTGAATATTCACATTCAACTTAGTTCATAGGCTATGTATTCTGAGTTTTTCAAGTAGCTATTAAATAGTTACTTTGTATTAAGCTATGATTTTTTGCACCACAGGCCAAACCAGCACAAAGGCAACTATTACAAACACAATTCCAATAATATGATTGAGTAATTGTTGTTTTTTAAAAGATAGTAAATGCTTCACTTTATTTGCGGAATAACAAATAACAAATTGGTTAAAAAACATGGCACCTAATGTTACACTAAAGAATATAACTACTTCAAATAAAGTAGGTAAACTACTTTTAACAAAAGCTGCTAAACCTAACCAAAAAAGCAAGTTCAAAGGATTAATTATATTTAGCATAATTCCTTTCATAATGTATATAAAATTCCCCCTAGGTTGAATTTGGTCCGCTTCGGGGTCATTTGCTTTTTTAATAAAAGT
>JBIILW010000204.1:0-4305 GCA_044338265.1 Bacteroidia bacterium
TCAATCGAATTTCGGTATCCAATTCTTTTAATTGATTTTCAACAAAGCTAGCACCAAATACACAAAGCACTATATATACCAAATCGCTTAAAAGCATTCCTAATGCAATTAGTAAACCTTTTTTATAACCTTGTTCTATACTTGCATGTAGCAACGAAAAAAAACCAGCACCAAATGATAGTGAAAGAATTAATCCTGTTATGTATCCTTTGATAATAGTTTGAATCAAAATTTTTAATATGAATATGTTGGCAAAATAACATTATCTGACTAAAAATCACAAAGCATTTGAATTAATTATTTAAGAAGCTAATAAATAAATGTTTCATAAAAAATTTGGTGAATATAAAGTAACTAATACATTTGCACTCTTATTTCAAAAAAAAATAAACGTGGGAGAGCATCACAGTAAAATTAGTAAAATATCTTTAGGAGGAGTATTAATTGCTCTTGGAATTATATATGGCGATATAGGAACATCGCCACTTTATGTAATGAAAGCCATCATTCACCAAGGTGCATTTTCTTCTAATCTACCAATAACGCCTGAATTAATTTATGGTGGACTTTCGTGTATTTTTTGGACAATTACTTTACAGACAACAATAAAATATGTTTTATTAGTTCTTAGAGCTGATAATAATGGTGAAGGAGGTATATTTTCACTTTTTACGTTGGTAAAACGAAGAAAACCATATTTAATATGGCCTGCCATTATTGGAGGATGTTTTCTTTTAGCCGATGGAATGATAACACCTCCGATATCGGTTTCTTCTGCTGTTGAAGGATTATTAATTTTAAATCCTGATATTCCAACATTACCTATAGTAATTACCATTATTTCTTTGCTTTTTTTAATACAGAGAATGGGAACCAGTATAGTAGGAAAAATGTTTGGTCCTATAATGTTAATTTGGTTTTCTATGTTAGGAATACTTGGGTTTTCAAGTGTAGTAGGTCACCCAGAAATATTGAAATCACTAAATCCTAAATACGCTGTTGAATTACTAACCAATTATCCTCAAGGTTTTTGGCTTTTAGGAGCTGTTTTTCTTTGTACTACTGGAGCTGAAGCTTTGTATTCAGATATGGGACATTGCGGCAAAAAGAATATTCGTGTAAGTTGGATTTTTGTAAAACTAACCTTAGTGCTTAATTATATGGGTCAAGGGGCTTGGATTATTAACAATATTGCGCAAATAAATGATAAAACAAATCCTTTTTATGAAATTATGCCTTCGTGGTTTTTATTACCTGGAATAGCCATTGCAACTTTGGCAACAATTATTGCAAGTCAAGCCATGATTTCTGGTAGTTTTACTTTAGTTGCAGAAGCATTAAGGTTAAATGTATGGCCAAAAGTTAAATTAAAATATCCATCTGATTTAAAAGGTCAAATATATGTTCCAAGTGTAAATTTATTGCTTTGGATTGGATGTATAGGAATAGTACTTTATTTTAAAGAATCAACTAAAATGGAAGCTGCTTACGGACTTGCAATTATTGTAACCATGTTAATGACGAGTTTTCTATTGGTAAATTTTTTACAAAGTATCAAAGTTTCAAAATATTTAATTGCCCTTTTTATTTTGGTTTTCTTCCCAATAGAATTGAGTTTTTTAATGGCTAATATAGTTAAAATTCCTGCAGGTGGTTGGATGACTTTATTGATAGGGTCTATTTTTGCAACTGTAATGTTTATTTGGTATAAAGGTAGAAAAATCAAAAATCGTTTAACGGAATTTGTACAGCTAAAAACCTATATTCCAATTTTAGAGCAATTGAGTAAAGATGAATCGGTTTCAAAATTTGCAACGCATTTAGTTTATTTAACCAGTGCAGATTTGAAAAATGAAATTGAATCAAAAGTGATGTATTCTATTTTGCAAAAGCAACCCAAAAGAGCCGATATTTATTGGTTTGTTCATATAAATGTAGATGATCAGCCTTATACCATGGAATATAAAGTAGATCATATTGTGCCAAATGATATTGTAAAAGTGGAGTTTAATTTAGGGTTTAGGGTTGAACAAAAAATTAATTATTACTTTAGAAGAGTAGTAGAAGAATTAGTTTTAAACAAAGAAGTAGATGTTACAAGTAGATATACTTCATTGCGAGAACAAAATATAACAGGCGATTTTAAATTTGTAGTTTTACAAAGGCATTTGTCAACCGACAATGAACTATCAAAAACTGAACAATGGATAATGGATTTTTACTTTACTTTAGATAAATTAAGTTTATCGGAAGCAAAAGCTTTTGGATTAGATACCAGTTCCGTATTAATTGAAAAAGTGCCATTGGTAATTGCTCCACTAAAGGAATTTAAAATGAAAAGGGCATATTAATCTATAACTTCTAACAAATCTTCCAAACGCATACTTCTTGACCCTTTCATAAATACATTTGTATCGGATAATGAATTAGTTTTTAAAAATTCTTTGCACTCATTTGTGGTGTTAAAAGCATGAAAATTGTTTTTTGTTTTCATAAAATTTTCACCACATAAGAACACGTTTTTTAGATTTAAACACATACATAAGTTTACCATGTTTTGGTGTTCTTCTTCTGCATATTTTCCTAGTTCAAACATATCGCCAAGTATTACAGTTTTATTGGTAAATGGCATAGCCGAAAAGCTTTTTAAAGCTACTTCCATACTACTTGGATTGGCGTTATAAGCATCCATATAAATGGTATTGAATTCCTTTTTTATTATTTCCGAACGATTATTTGTTGGAAAATAACTTTCAATTCCTTTGCTAATTTCATTCGGTTTCATTTTAAAATATAAACCCATTGCTACAGCAACGGTTACATTGTCAAAATTATAATCACCACTTAAATTTGCAGTAACACTTTCATTATTATTATCAATATGGAAGTTAATAGTTGGCTGTAAATTCTCAGCAAAACAAACTGTATTTGCTACTCCATTTCTTCCTTCAAAATTAGCCGCATAAGTAATTTTATTTTCCAATTGTCTGGCCATTCTCATTAGCCATTCGTCATTTGAATTTACAAATGCAATTCCATTATTTTTTAATAAATAATAATACAATTCAGAATTCGATTGGGCTACACCTTCCATGCTTCCAAATCCTTCCAAATGGTCTTTTCCATTATTGGTAATTATGCCATAATTCGGTTTTGCTATTTCACATAAAAACGCGTTTTCTCCCACATGGTTTGCACCCATTTCTATAATTGCTAGCTCATGTTCGTTTGTAATTTGGAGCATAGTAAGTGGCAGGCCAATATGGTTATTGAAATTTCCTGGCGTTGCAATAACATGATACTTTTGCTTTAAAACTGCAGTAATTAATTCTTTGGTGGTGGTTTTTCCATTGCTGCCAACTATTGCTATTATTGGTATTTTTAATGAATCTCTATGATAAGCTGCCAACTGTTGAAGTGTTTCCAAAGCATTATCTACTAATATAGTTTTTTCATTTAAATGAAACTCTATTTCATCAATAATTGAATAGGCAGCCCCATTTTTTATTGCTTCATTAGCAAATAAATTGGCATTATATTTTTCGCCTTTTAAGGCAAAAAATAAACAGCCTAATGATATTTTTCTGGTGTCTGTGCAAATAACTGGATGCTTTAAGAATAACGCATGTAATTCGGATATATTCATTTTAATAAAATATTATGAAAAACTGTATATTTAAATTTCTATTTTTGGAACAACAAATAACAACAAATTATGCGTAAACTACTATTTGCTTTTACTTCACTAATGTTTATAAACTTTCAAAGTGAAGCTCAAAATGTATATTTTTCTTTATCAAATAATGTTAAGTTTTTAAAGCAAAATAGTAGTGATACCTTAAAATATCCATTTGTGAGTGGGTTTCAAAAACCACAGTTCAATAAAATGGATTTGAACAACGATAACCAAAAAGATTTAATAGTTTTTGATGCCGTTGGCAATAAAATATTTACTTATTTATGGCAAAACAATTCTTGGGTGTATGCTCCGCAATATGAAAATATCTTTCCTCCAATATCTCAGTGGTTAAAATTATTAGATTATAACTGCGATGGAAAAGAAGATATTTTTACGGCTTCTGGTCCTGCATATGCTATCATTCCTGGTGAACTTGTAAAATCGGATGGAATCAGGTATTTTCAAAATACATCATCTGGAAGTAATATTACTTTTAAGCAAAAAGGAAACTGTTTAGTTTTCGAATATGATGGTACCGAAGATTGTATAGAGTTTGTTCCAACTGATGTTGGTGTAATTGACGACATAAATAATGATGGTAAATTAGATATTGTTCAATCTCCTTC
>JBIILW010000295.1:0-3141 GCA_044338265.1 Bacteroidia bacterium
ATTGTATTATTATTTAATATGTGGAATCAATGTTTTTAATCTAAATTATTTTAATAGTTTAAAATGCTTTTATTGCGTTGAAATTAATCACCATGAAAACTATAACAGTTATTTGTGCAATTATTATAAAAGATAATAAGATTTTAGCAACTCAAAGAAGTTCAAAAATGAGTCTTCCATTAAAATGGGAATTTCCTGGAGGAAAACTAGAGTTAGATGAAAATGAAATAGAGTGTATTATTAGGGAAATAAAAGAGGAGTTGAATATTGAAATTCAAGTTCAAAGAAAATTAGCGCCAAACATTCATTTTTACGAATCTTTTGCAATAAATTTAATCCCATATATTGCTAATTATGAATCTGGAGAAATATTCCTAACTGAACATGCTGCTTATAAATTTTTAGATAAAAATGATTTGTTAAGTTTGGATTGGGCTGATGCAGACTTGCCAATTGTAAATGTGTTATTAAATTTAAAACTATGAATCAAGGATTGTATGAAGAATTAGTCACCAAACTAATCAACTATAAAATAAACGAATTAGATAAAGATACTTTTCAAATAAAGAAAACGCCAATAGACAAAGCTGAAGCGGCTCAATTATTATCACAACATATTGGAAAAGTAATACGATATGCATTAGATAATTTACCAAGAGAAAAGGAAGTTGACTTAATAGATAATCAAATACGAGTTTCAAATAAAATCATTCAATTTTTAAAAGAAGAATTAAAAAAAGAAGAATTTGAAGATGATTTAATTGAAACTGAAGGCAAAATACTAAAAGCCGTTTTTTCTAAAGTTGATGCTCATTTTACAGACTTGGATTTACGTCTTAAAGAAATTACACCTTACACAAGACTAATTCATAGTGAACTTTTTACAGGCGGGAATTCAGGAACTACGCTTGAAAGTGAGTTGAGAAAGGAGATTTTATCTTCTGATAAAATTGATTTATTGGTTTCATTCATCAAATGGAAGGGCATTAGAATTTTAGAGCGTGAATTAAGAGAGTTTACTGAAAGAGGTGGAAAATTAAGAATTATTACAACAACCTATATTGGAGCAACAGACGCAAAAGCAATTGAATTTTTAGCTTCATTGAAAAATACTGAAGTTAAAGTTTCCTATAATACAGGGAATGAAAGATTACATGCAAAAGCCTATTTATTTCAAAGAAATACTGGATTTCATACCGGATATATAGGCTCTTCCAATTTTTCACGTTCGGCTTTAACGGATGGGTTAGAATGGAATTTAAAAATAACAACAAAAGAAGTTGGTCATATTATTGATAAGTTTAAGAAAACATTTGAAGCCTATTGGCAAAATCCAGAGTTTGAATTATACAACCATAATATCCATTCAGTAAAATTAATAGACGCACTAAAACAAGGAAAATTTTCAAAGGAATATTCTTTTTCAACCTCGTATTTTGATATAAAACCTTTTCATTACCAAAAAGAAATACTTGAAAAATTAGAAGTTGAAAGAACAATTCATAATAGACATAGAAATCTCGTAGTTGCTGCAACGGGAACAGGAAAAACTGTTATTTCTGCTTTTGATTATAAGAACTTTAGAAGGAATAATGAATCATCAAAATTACTATTTATTGCTCATAGAAAAGAAATTTTACAACAAGCAATTGCAACTTTTCGAGGAGTTTTAAAAGAAGGAAATGATTTTGGTGATTTGTGGGTTGATGGAATTGAACCAAGATCGAATGAATATCTTTTTGTTTCAGTTCAAACCTTAAACAATAGATTGAATGATTTAAAACTCTCACCTGATTATTTTGATTTTATTATTTTAGATGAAGCTCATCATGGAAAAGCATCTAGTTACAGACCTTTTCTAAATTATTTTAAACCCAAAATTCTTTTGGGGTTAACTGCAACTCCTGAGAGAATGGATGGTGAAAACATATTGGAAGACTTCTGTAATCGTATCGCAGCAGAAATCAGACTCCCCGAGGCATTAAATCAAAAGTTATTAAGTCCTTTTCAATATTTTGGTATTACTGACAGTATTGATTTATCTTATGTAAAATGGGAAAAAGGAAGGTATGTAGCAAGTGAATTGACAAATATTTATACTAGGAATAATGTTCGTGTAGGTGAAATAATATATAATCTTGAAAAATACACAAGCGATTTAAATGATGTTCGAGCTATTGGTTTTTGTGTTACTATTGAACACGCAAAATTCATGGCGGAGAAATTTAATTTAGCGGGTTTAAAGGCTGAATTCTTAACGGCTAAAAACTCCGGAGAGCGCGATCGCATTAGAGAGCAATTTAGAAAAAAAGAATTCAATTATTTATTTGTCGTAGACATTTTTAATGAAGGTGTTGATATTCCTGAAATTGACACTGTATTGTTTTTAAGACCCACAGAAAGTTTAACAGTTTTTCTTCAACAATTAGGTCGTGGCTTACGACTTGCTGATGGAAAAGATTGTTTGACTGTACTTGATTTTGTTGGTAATTCAAGGCCTGAATATGATTTTGAAAGTAAATTCAGAGCCTTAATCGGAAAAACAACTACTTCAGTTCAAAAAGAAATTGAAGATGATTTCCCTCACTTACCTCTAGGTTGTTCTATTGTATTAGAGAAGAAAACAAAAGAAACAATTCTTGAAAACATAAAAAAAGCAACATCCTTAAACGTCAATCAGCTAATTACTAAAATCATCAATTTTCAACACCAAACCAGTTTGCCCCTAACATTAAACAACTTTATTACATTAAATAATATTCCAATTGAATCCATTTACAAGAAAGACAGCTGGTCACGATTGTGCCAAAGAGCTAAAGTAATTGATGATTTTAAAAGTATAAATGAAAAGCAGATATATTCAGCCATAAGCAATAAATGGTTGTCGACCAATTCAACTAGTTATTTCAATTTCATTTTAAAGATTGCAAAACAAGGTTTCAATATTAGAATTAATGATTTTGATGAAAACCAAAAGACCATGTTGCTAATGCTGCATTACGATGTTTGGCAAAAGCATGGCCTTTTTGAATCATTAGAAGAAAGCATAAGAACAATTGGTAAGAATAAAATTTTAGTAAAAGAAATCATTGAGGTGTTAGAGATTTTAATTGATAAAGTTGATTTCAAAGAAATTGATAT
>JBIILW010000297.1:0-3108 GCA_044338265.1 Bacteroidia bacterium
GTAACGAAAGTTGTGGCGGACATTTCCGTGAAGACCATCAAACCGAAGAAGGTGAAGCTTTACGTGATGATGAAAATTTCAAAAATGTTTCGGCATGGGAATTTAAAGAAACAGGAAATTGGAACTTACATCAAGAAGAATTAGTTTACGAAAACATAAAAATTGCACAACGTAGTTACAAATAACAGTTAATAATTAAAAAGTTGTTAGGTTTATTCCTTAAACCAATAACCATAATCAATATAAAAAATTAAATATTATGAGCGGAAATATGAATATCAACTTAAAAGTTTGGCGCCAGAAAAACGGCAAAAGTCAAGGTAAATTAGTTGATTACAAAGTAGAAAATGTATCTCCTGATATGTCATTTCTTGAAATGTTTGATGTATTAAATGATAGATTAATAAACGAAGGAAAAGACGAACCAATTGCGTTTGACCACGATTGTAGAGAAGGTATTTGTGGTTCATGTAGTATGTATATTAATGGAAGACCGCATGGTCCAAACCAAGGTGTTACTACTTGCCAATTACACATGCGTAGTTTCAAAGACAATGATACCATTGTAGTAGAACCTTGGCGTTCAGCTGCATTTCCTGTTATTAAGGATTTAGCAACTAACCGTTCGGCTTTTGATAGAATCATAGCTTCGGGTGGATTTATTTCAATCAATACTGGAAATGCACAAGATGCCAATAACTTACCAATTCCAAAAGGTGATGCAGACGATTCGTTTGCAGCTGCTGCTTGTATTGGTTGTGGTGCTTGCGTAGCTGCTTGTAAAAATTCAAGTGCTATGTTATTTGTTTCGGCTAAGGTTTCTCAATTGGCATTATTACCTCAAGGCGCGCCTGAACGTGCTACTCGTGTAATTAATATGGTGGCTCAAATGGATGCTGAAGGTTTCGGTTCTTGTACAAATACTGGTGCATGTGAAGCTGAATGTCCTAAACAAATTTCATTGACTAACATTGCACGTTTAAACAGAGAATATTATAAAGCTACTTTGTTCTCAAACGAAGGTTAGATAGTTGATAGTTGTCAGTTGACCGTTGACCGATTTCTAATTTGTCCTCGGTTGGTGTCCTCACAAACCGAATCCCTAAAATAAAATCCCCAAAAATCCAATAATTGTAATTTTACAGTTATTGGATTTTTTTTTGATTTTTATGCAACAAAAAATACTATTTTGCTGACTTAATTTTAAGTGTTTTAAACTATAAAATAAAGCGTGAATAAATCGACCAATTTTCATTTTATACTTTTTATTTTATTTAGCATCATGGCTAAATTTTCTTTTGCCACGCATTACCGTGCAGGAGAAATTTTATTCAGAAACATTTCTGGTTTTAACTATGAAATAACTGTAATAACTTACACCGACCAAAACTCACAAGGTGATGTAAGTACTGGTTCTGTAGATGTAAATTTTGGAGATAATAGAACTCAAAATATTTTAAGAACTACCAAATCAGCGTTGATCAATGAAGCTGGCTATGGCGTTCAAAAAAATGTTTATAAAACAACTCATCTTTATGGAGGTGGTGGCATTTATAGAGTTTGTATTATTGACAAAAACAGGGTTGATCTTATCAGAAATATAAATGGTGGCCAATCAGTGAATGTAGCATTTTGTGTAACATCACAAATTGTTATTGGCTTTGATAACCAATCGCCAATTTTGCTTTCATCGCCCATTGATAGGGGTTGTGTAAATAAAGTTTTTACTCATAATCCAAGTGCTTACGACCCTGATGGTGACAGTTTAGTATTTGAAATCAAGTCGCCTAAAGAAGATTGCGATCAAGATGTACCAGATTTTCAAATTCCTTTGTTTTCCGACTCATTTGTTATCAATCAAAATTCGGGTCAATTGACATGGAGCAAACCCCTAAAAGCTGGAATTTATAATATTGTAATTCGGGTAAAAGAATACAGAACAAGTTCTCAATTAAAAAAGCCTGTTTTGGTTGGTTATGTGGATCGAGACATGCAAATTAAAATAGAACTTTGCACCAATAATCCTCCAATTATAGCCAACATGAGCAATGAATGTGTAATAGTTGGTGATTTACTTCAAAAAAATATTTCAGCCAGTGACCCCGACATTAACAATGTAACACTTACTTCATCTGGCGGACCATTTACCCAAAAATTTGGAGCGGCTTTTACCTCTCCAACAATTGCAATTGGGAATCCGACAGGATTTTTATTTAGGTGGAGACCTGCTTGTACTTCTATTCGTGCATCGCTTTTTCAAGCCGATTTTAAAGCTGTAGATAATGGAGCTCCATTTCCACTTTCACACTTTAATCATTTTAAAATAAAAGTAATAGGACCAGCACCCAGAAACTTTACCATTAACCAAGATAGCAATGGCTTTAAATTAAACTGGAGTCCTGATAGTTGTAATTTTGCTTATGGATATAAAATATACAGACGAATAGATTCCTCATTTTGGAATCCAGGATGCCAAAATGGAGTTCCCGAGTCAACAGGTTTTGTATTATTAGATACTACACAAGGAGTAAATAATACCAACTATTTTGACAATAATAATGGCAAAGGTTTATCACCGCTAATTAATTATTGTTACAGAATTACTTCTTTTTATTTGGCAAGAAACGATGAAGGTCAGATAGTAGGATTAGCAGAAAGCTCAGAGGGAGTTGCTAGTAAAGAAATTTGTGGAATTATTACCAGAACAAAGCCAATTATTACCCATGTTAGTGTTTTAAAAACTGATGCGGCAAATGGTGCTATTTTAGTAAAATGGTTAAAACCTTTATTCCTCGATTCTATTCAATTTGCGCCACCTTACACCATTCAATTACAAAGAACAATTTTTGGAAATGCTAATTATGTAAATATTGGAGTTGGTAAAACTTACAATACATTCAGCGAAATAATGAATGACAGTTTAGTTGATTCCTTCATAAATACTCAAACTATTCAGTACAATTATAAATTGATGTTTTATTGTACCAAAGTATTAAATCCGCTTTCTTATATTGACCAAAGTGTAGCAGCAAGTTCAGTATATTTAATACCCAATAACACTGATAAAGCCATTATACTAAACTATAAATTTGATGTTCCTTGGACCAA
>JBIILW010000033.1:0-11413 GCA_044338265.1 Bacteroidia bacterium
TATTATTGTTGACTCAACCGTTACAGCACGAATTGAAAAAAGTAAAATTATTTCAAACCACAACGTAAAACCAGGAAATGTAATAGTTGGTTTTGCCAGTTTTGGACAAACTACTTATGAAAAAGAATACAATGCTGGTATGGGAAGTAATGGTTTAACCATGGCCCGACATGATGTTTTGTCGTCATTTTACAAAACATTCAGTGAAAGTTTTGACCCACAAGTTCCAGATGATTTGGTATATACTGGTGGTTTAAAATTAAGTGAACAGTTATCTGAAAATCCATTAAACGTTGGGAAAATGATTCTTTCGCCAACCAGAACTTTTAGCCCAATTATTAAAGAAGTTTTTGAAAACTATTTTGATAAAATAGATGGCATGGTTCATTGCACTGGTGGCGGACAAACAAAGGTTTTACATTTTGTAAAAAACGTTAAAATTATTAAAGATAATCTTTTTAAAACTCCGCCATTGTTTAGCATGATTCAAAGCCAAAGTAACAGTGAATGGCACGAAATGTATAAAGTGTTTAATATGGGAAATTTATTGGAGTTTTATACTGATGAAAAAACGGCCGAAGGCTTAATTGCCTTAGCAAATAAATACCAAATTCCTGCACAAATAATTGGAAGAGTAGAAGCTGCTGAAAAAAATGAATTGCTTGTAAAAACAGCTCACGGTGAGTTTATTTATTAAATACTTGTTTAAAGTTATTATTACTTTAAACTTTTCATTTCTTTCCAATATTTATAAACATCAAAAAGATTTTTTGGGTTCAATGCTGAAATGAAAAGCATGGCTGATTCTTTGGGTTTGTATACAAATATAATGGCTAATAAACTTAATAAATAGGAGAAAACAACGCTGTATGCTGCTCCTTTTATTCCATATTTTGGAATCATATACATTTCTAAAGCTAATATAAATATGAGAACCAAAACTTGGTAAATGGTAATTAGTTTTTGTTTGTTTAAAGCCAATAACCATGAACCCCATGCAGTGCCAAAAAATACTGGAATGGTAATCCAAATATGAATTTTGAATATTTCAGGCGCTAATGGAAATCCATCTTTATATAAAAACCCAATCACCCAATCGCCTAATAAATAACCACCAATTGATATAATCAAAGCACTCCAAATCATTAAAGAATATATTTGTGTTAAGCGTTTTAACTGTAAAGGTTTATTTTCTCTGTTATTAATAATTCCAGGAAATAGTGCGGCCGAAAGTGCCACAGGACCAACCATTCCCATGTCTTGCAAGTATCGAGCTATTAAAATTTTGTCGGCTTGCTGGTAAATCATTTGCATAAATGCAGAAATAATGATTGGCCATGAATGTGAAAGTAATCTTTTGGCTTCGCTCAAACTGAATTTCCATTGTCTAACTTCCTGTTGGTTTTGTTTGTAAAAAACAAGTTGATTGATAGCCGTAAGAATTGCTTCTAACATGACCATGCTAGCAAACCAACTTAATGGGGCTTCTAGGTAAATAAGTACTAATTTTACAATGGCTGAAATGATTAAAGTAATTATTTGTGTAATGGCATTGTACTTACCTTTTACCTCCGATTGAAAGTAAAAATCAATGACACTAAATGACTGAAAAACGACTGCAATTGAAACTAAAAATACAATCCAAGTTCTATCGCTAGGATCGCGCATAAAAGAGTAATAAGTAGAAGCTATAACAACCAAAAATGAACCAATGAAACGCAACCAAAAAGTGGTTCCAATGATGTCGTATTTTTTCTTTTTTTCGGTAATTAATTCTCTTACTACAATGCCATCTAAACCTAAAGTAGAAAACACAGTAAAAATGCTTATAACACTTAATGCATAACTTATAATTCCAAATTGTTCTTTCCCCAAAAACCTTGCTACTAGCACACCTACTAATATCCCTGAAATTATTCTAGAAGCTTTTTCCGCTAATATCCAAATGCTATTATTAATGTAATTGTTGTTTTTCTTTGTCAATTTCTGTGGTATTTATTTTGCTTTTAGCAATAATTTTGCCAATAATTTATTTTCGTTTTGAGCTTGAAATTTATAATAGTTACCCAAAATTTATTTCTGTGCTATCGCCAATATTTAAACTTTGTTTATTGCCGCATAAAGTGGCGTCATTTCCTATCAACGATTTTTCTAAAATAGCATATTCTATTTGAGAAAAGGGCCCAATGATACTTTCTTTTAAAATACAATAATTCAAAATTGCTTCATCTCCAATTGATACATTTGGCCCTATGATACAATTTGAAATTTTACAACCATTTCCAATAAATACTGGTGGAATAATAATGGTGTTTTCAAATTTGTATTTTGTGGTATCATAATTCAAACGCTTTAATAAAATAGAATTTGTTTCTAATAAAATATCTTTTTTACCGCAGTCGTACCAATTGGCCACGTCAAAACTTTTAAATTTATAACCACTATGAATCATGCTCATTAAGGCATCGGTTAAAGTGTATTCGTTATGCGTGGTTTTTTTCTGACTAATATTGCTGTCTAACGCTTCAAAAAGTGCATGACTGTCTTTTATTTTATAAATTCCTACCAATGCTAAATTAGAAACTGGAATGGCTGGTTTTTCTACCATTTTTACAATATTTCCATCTTTGTCAATCTCGGCAACTCCAAACTGGCGTGGATCTTCTACTTTTTTTATTCCTAATAAATTATATGGCTCTGCAATAATTTTTTTCAAATCAACATCAGCAATGGTATCACCAAAAACAATTAATATTTCACTGTTATTCTGCAAAATATTTTCTTTTGCCAGCCAAATGGCATGTCCAACTCCTTTTCCGGTAGTTTGAATAATAAAACTAGCAGTAATTGAAGGATAGTTTTTTTGAATATATTCTTCAATTTTATCTCCTAAATAGCCAATAATAAAAACAAACTCATTCACACCAGCTTCTATTAAACTGTCAACAATATGAGCTATAATGGGCTTACCAGCAATAGGAATCAATGCCTTTGGTTGCGTATGCGTATGTGGCCTTAAACGAGTGCCAATACCTGCTACAGGAATAATTGCTTTCATAGTTTTTTTGTTTTAAAAAAGTAATTTTTAAATGATATAAAAGGACTAATAAGAAATTGGAGTTTTCTTGCAGACCTTACTTATGCTTCTTCCAGCAATGTTCTAAATGCATAAAACTGTTCTCCAAATAAATCTCTACCATCTTTTTGTAAAGCTGGTGCAAATTCTTCCATGTATTTTTCGTAATGTTCCATTGTCTCAGCAAAATATTGAATGGCGTAAGTTTCACCTACTTCATCTTCCTGTTTGCTCAGCAATTTTAAAAACCTATAAGACTTGAACATGCCTGTTGCCATTACATCTGAAAGGTGTTTTTCTTTCATCCATTTAACCCATTCTTCGTGAATATTTGGTTCTAAATTAATGGTTACGTTATATACTATCATATTTTAATTGATTAAATCGCCTCTTAATTGGCGGTATCTTTTTCTTACTTCATTGATAAAAATACTGCTTCCGTAATTTTCAATAAATTTTTCGTATTGCTTTTTTGCTTCTTCAGTATTGTTTAAATTTTTATCGTAAATAATTGCTAAATTCAGCAATGCATTGTCACCTAAAATATCACTTCCATGTTCATTGATAACAATATTGTATTGTTTTATTGCCTCATCAAATTTCTTTTGTTTGGTGTAAACCTGTGCTTTTTTAAATGCAATGTCATCGCTTAAAGCATGTTTTGGAAACAATATTCCAATGGAATCTAATAACTGAAATGCAGCTGCAAATTTGTTTTGCTGATAATCTAAATCGGCTTTTGCATATAATTTGAGCGCATCTTCATTCGAATCTATTGTATTGTCTTGTATTAATAATGAAAGTTCCAACGCATTATTGGCAATCAATTGTGTGGTGGCGGTTTTCAAAATGTCTAATTGGGCTTTTGCCCATTCAAATTCACCTAAATAAAAACTCAATTTTGCATTTCTAAACTTGGCTTCTTGGCCAAATGGATGTTCTAAAAAATCTTTGTCTACTTGACCATAAAGCAGCATTGCATCCCATTCTTGACCTTTTATTACATATAAATCGCCTAAGTCTAATTTGCATTCAGCCTTAAAAAAATTATCATTTCCTGGTAACTCTAAAATATTGTTGTAAATGTCAACAGCTTTCTCTATATCGTTTAAGTAATATGCATATAATTTACCCAAATCGCGCATACTTTGAGCAGTATAATTTGTTTTTCCGTTTTCTGCTAAAAATGAAATATAAGTTTTTTCTAAATTTTGTAAATCAAGCAAACTGAGGTTTGAATTACTCAATAATTTTTTATTGCTGGCTTCCAAAATTCCTAGTTTTGCCGAAAGGTAATAAGCTTTGGTATTACCTAAAATTACTACCTCGTTGAACAGGCGAATGGCGGCATCATATTTTTCATTGCTAATGGCCAAATAACCTAAATCCATCATTTTTCGGCCTTCTTCTTTTAAGCGTTTGTCTATTGCTTTTGCTTGAATTAAGGCATTGTCAAAGTCTTTTCGTTGCACATAAAACCAAATCAGCATTTCGTAAAAAACATCGGTATTTGGATTGCTTTTTATTTTACGAATCAATGAATTTTTCAGTAAATCAAAGTCTGAATTTTGTTGAATATTATTTTGTAACAAACCTTGCACTTCTTCACTAATTACTGGACTTTGCTCCACACTTCCCAAATATTCATCAATCATTAATTGGGTTTGTTTGGTTTTGGCATAAAGTGCTGCTAATTCATTGTTAAAAACACTGATATAACCCAATAATTTTCGCCCATTGATATAGCTTTTTATGGCATATTCTGTTTCGTTGCGTTTTTCAAAAGCATTGGCAGCTTCGTTTATTTTATCCTGATTAGGAATGGTTTTTTTTATAACTTCGTCAAACTGCTTAATGGCTTTTTCGGGCTTATTATTTAATTTATTAATGTAGCCAATATCTACCATATAATAAGCAGAATTTAACTTTCGGTACATTTTTTTACTTAAACTTTCCGCATCGTCAAATCGTTTTAGCTTAATGTACGACTGCAATAAATTATCGTAAAAGTAAAAAGACGTAAGGTTTTTATTGAGTAGTTTTTCATACAAATCTGCGGCTTTATCGTACTCAGCATTCGAGAAAAATTGAGCGGCTAATTTCTCATCATTGTTTTGTGCAACAAGTTCATTGCCAAAGGCAAACAACAATAAAAAAAGTATAAATTTATAAGCGAATTTCATTTTTATTTTCAATAGCAAATAAAGGTTTTATTTCTTAATTTTACTTGGATTATTACTTACAAAACTATCCCAACTGGTGGCTTTCTTTTTTGCAGGAATTTTTGCTTTGGTTTTTGCGGTAGCAATGCCTAAATTTTTTTGCATATAATGGCAATAAGCAGCCGCCAATCCATCGGTGGCATCTAAAAATTTAGAGTCGTGTTGGAACTTTAAAATATGCTGCAGCATTCCCGAAACCTGTTCTTTGGTAGCATTTCCATTTCCTGTTATTGATTGTTTAATTTTTTTTGGAGCATATTCATTAACTGCTAATTCACGGCTCATAGCACCAGCAATAGCAACACCTTGCGCTCTTCCAAGTTTTAACATCGACTGAACATTTTTACCATAAAAAGGTGCTTCAATGGCTAATTCATCTGGTTTAAACTCATCGATTAAACCAACAGTTCGCTCAAATATTTTCTTCAATTTCATGGCATAATCATCGTATTTTTCTAAATGTAAAACACCCAAAGTAATTAATGAAACTTGCTTTTTATTAATTCCAATGATTCCATATCCCATGACCAAAGTTCCAGGATCTATTCCTAAAATTATGCGGTCAAATTCTTTTATTGCTGGTAAAATTTCCAAGTTAGTTTGGTTCAAAAAACAAATATGAAAATATGACAATGGTTCCAATAATTCGTAATGCCGAAGTAATTAAATAATTATTGGTAAATTCAATTGGAAAATTTGCTTTCAAAAGTTTGTTATAGTTCATATTCATTGGTATAGCCAACGATAATACATTGCTTAAAGCAAAACCTAATAACGCCAAACGAATAGCTATTAAATCCATTAAAATAATGATGATAAAAATAACCATGGTTCCCAAACTGATGTATAAATTTAAATTATTTCGTTTGCCAAAAAGACCAATTAATATTGCTTTGTGTTCGCTATTAAGTTGTTCAATAAATTTTTGTTGCCAAACTCTTGCAACTAACATAATAGCAAATCCCGATAATAGATAAAATATAAAACCCATTTTTGTTTTTAAAAAACTCAAATATAATTTTAAAACAAAAGCAAACCAATAAAATTATATAAATTGCACAACTTAAAGGCAAAATATTGGCTTGAAACAGTTTTGGCAAACACATAAAAAATGGATTACGTATTTAAAAATTGCTTTAGCAGTTTTTACCATTGCGTTTATTCTTTATAAACTATTGGTTGCTTATCAAATAGATAAAAAATTTATTCAGTTTCAATTCAACTTTTCATTCCAAAATTCTTTATTTCTTTTGCTGGCTATTTTGCTACTTTTTGCAAATTGGGGATTAGAAACCGCCAAATGGCATTTGCTCATTAATCAATTTGAAAAAATAAGTTATCGTAACTCCTTAAAAGCGGTTTTGTCGGGTGTTACTTTAAGCATTATTACGCCTAATCAAATTGGCGATTTTGCCGGAAGAGTTATTCACTTGCAAACTTTAAACAAAATAAAAGGCTCGTTAATTACCGTTATTGGCCATACTGCGCAGGTTTTGGTAACTGCCATTTTTGGCATGTACGCCCTTTTAGCTTTTACCGCTAAAGCCGATTTTTACGTTTATATGTATTGGAAACAAATAGCTTTTGCATTTTTTATAATACATGTTTTTGTTGTAATTGGTTATATACGAATTGACCTTGTATACAAAATTTTAAGCAGCACTCGATTTTTCAATAAAATTGAAAAATACATCATTGTTTTTAAGTCATATTCCAAAACGCAGTTAACAAAAGTTTTACTTTTTTCTATCATTCGTTATACCGTTTTTATGGTTCAATACATGTTATTATTACAGTTTTTTGGAGTTCATATTGGTTTAGTAAATAGTTTTATAGGTGTAGTTGCGGTGTTTTGTATTCAATCTGTGGTGCCAAGTTTTATTCTGTTAGATATTGGTTTGCGTGGTGCCGCCGCAATTTTTGTTTTTGAGGAATTGAGTAATTTTGATAAAAGCATTGAATTAGGTGTTTTGCTTGCTGCATATTCACTCTGGATTATTAACATGATGGTTCCCTCGCTTTTAGGGCTAGTTTTTATTTTAAAACACCGTTTTTCTAAATGATTTTTTGGACTTATTTTTCATATGCTTTAACTGCTGGTTATTTTATTTTAATAGCCTTTTTCTTTGTTGGATTATTAGCAATTATTTACCGAACAAAAAAGTCGGATACAATAGCTAAATCAACTAATTTAAACACTTTTTCTATTGTTATTGCTGCTCGCAATGAAGAACATTTTATAGGTAAATGTTTGACTTCAATTACCAATCAAAATTTTGATAAAACCAAGTTTGAAATTATAGTAATTAATGACCATTCTTCCGACAAAACTTTAGAGATTGTAAATCAATTTAAAATTGAATCCCGCAAAAGCGGGACAGCATTCAATATTTCAATCATTGACTTAGCAAATTTTGAGAATATTAACAATAAAAAACAAGCCATTACCAAAGGAATTAATGATGCCATTTTTGATTATATTGTTTTAACTGATGCCGATTGTGTAAGAGGAAATTTATGGTTACAAAGCATCAATGATTTTATCAATATTTCAGCTTCAAAATTAATATATGCTCCGGTGGAGTTTAAAGCAAAAAACATATTTGAAAAATTACAGGCATTAGAGTTTGCAGGATTAGTAGGAGTAGGGGCTGCCGCCATGGAACTAAAAAATCCAAATATGTGTAGCGCGGCAAATTTAATATTTGAAAAGCAAGTGTTTTTTGAAGTAAATGGCTACACCGATAATGAACATATTATGACTGGTGATGACGAGTTTTTAATGCATAAAATATTTAAAAAATACCCAAATCAAGTAAAGTTTTTATTTGATAAAAATGCCATTGTGGAAACTGGTGCAAATGGAACTTTAGCTCAGTTAACTGAACAACGAAAACGCTGGGTAAGTAAAAGTACCAAATATGAAAACAGATACATTACTTTAATTTTGGTAATGGCATATTTTTATAATGTGAGCATGGTTTTAAACGTATTTTTTGATTGGCAACTGGCATTGAATCAGCTCCTTTTTAAAATGTTTATAGAAGGTTTGTTTTTATTTACCATGCTAAAATTTTATAATAAAAAGTCGTTCATTTTATGGCTTCCCATAGCCGAAATATTTCATATTATTTATGTAATAATTATTGGTATTTGGGCTAATTTTGCAACTTATAAATGGAAGGAAAGAACCCATCACTAACAATATGAATTACGAATTAAGCGAAATAGATTACGACATTTTAGATGTTTTATACTTTGTAGAACCTTTTGAAAAAATATTAGAAGAAGTAGCAGCTCCACCCAAAATAGTAGCAGATTGCTTAAAGCATTTGATTGCTAAAAAATATGTGGTTGCCATGCGTTTTGACGAGGAAAAACAGGACTACATGAAAAGCTTTATTTATGATGCTGATGACATGAAAGCGTATAGTTATTTGGCTACCAAAGATGGTATGTTAGCACATAATGGGAGGCTTTAAAGAATTCAAAAATATATTTAATATATGTTTCTAGAGGTAACTAAAAGCTAATTTTCAAAATATTTTTCGAATCGTTTTCTAGCTTATAATCGTTGCTAATTTGATGGGGAATTAAAGCTATAATTTCGTTGTTTTTTTTACTTACTAAAACCATGCATTTTTGCTTCTCAAAAACATTAATTTTTTTATCTATTAAATAATCGCTAACAAGCTTACTTCCATTCATTCCAAGAGGTTTAAAGCGGTCGCCTTGCTGCCAAGTTTGAACAATAAATTCAGTACCAGTTTTATCTTTATTTAAGTATAAAGAATCCTTTGAAAAAACACTTGGTTTTTCATTCATTGTTTCAAAGCTAATTTCACCCATAGGTGTGTTCATTTTTTGAATGGTGTTTTCAATCAAAAATGTTTCATGAAAATATTCCTCTTTTCGTTCACGAACGATCATAAATTCTCTGTCAATTAATGCTTCATGGGTTTCACTTTCAAATATAATTCCACTGTTATTCTCATGTTTTTCTATCATGTTTAAAATAGTAGTTTCATTCATATTGTATTCGCTCAGAATACTGAAAAGTAAACTTGTTACAGCAGCATGCTGCATAATTTCTAGACTTATATAAACTAAATTATTGTTGGTTTTCACATACTGACTTTTCAGTTCATGTATTCTTTCATTGAGCAATATTTCATCAGCATTTATTTTTTTGCTCAACAAATAAAAATTATTCACTGCGTTGGCGTTTAATTCTTCCAATTTTGGAATCACCAAATGCCTAATTTTATTCCGCCAATAATCGTCTTTTTTATTGCTACTGTCTTCCCTAAAACCAATATTATTTTCATTGGCATAATGAGTAATTTCTGATTTATTGCTAAATAATAATGGCCTTATAATGTTATTTTTTTTTGGTAATATTCCGTGCAAACCACTTATTCCCGTTCCCCGTGTTATGTTAATGAGCATGGTTTCTGCTACATCATTTTGGTGGTGTGCGGTGGCAATAAATTGGCAATTATTTTCCAACGCAATTTTATTAAACCATTCATATCTTAATTGTCGAGCAGCCATTTGAATTGAAATTTTATTTTCTTCGGCAAATAATTTTGTATTAAATTTTATGGTAAAAAATTCAATTTTGTTTTTTTGACAAGTGTCAAAAACCAGCTTTTCATCTCCATCACTTTCATTGCTCCGCAATCCAAAATTACAATGTGCTACGGCAATTTTAGTGTTTGATTTTATAAATAAATCAAGCATAACCATTGAATCTATGCCACCACTGATAGTCAACAAAACTTTATCGGAATTTTGAAATAATTGGTTGCTTTCTATAAATTTTTTGAACGAAATGAGCATTGATAAAAATAACTTGGAATAATTTATGGTGTAATTTTACAAATAATTTTGCATTAAATAACATTATATGTATGCTGTAATTAAAAATTTAATAGTTTTGACCCATGCAATATTTTGCCAAAAGATTTAAATACCTCCTTGTTTTTATAACATTGGTTCAAGTAGTAAATGCTCAACAAAAAAGTAGAGTAGAGATTTTAGGTGCCGATTTGTTTGAAGGCCAAGTTACTCAGTTTGGCAATTCCAAAAAATTAATTGGTAATGTAAAATTAAAACAAGAAAATACATTGATGTATTGCGATTCTGCCATTTTGTATGATGATTCAAATACGGTAAAAGCTTATAGCAATGTTAGAATTAATCACAACGACAGCATTCGTATGGAAGGAGATTACCTGAAATATGAAGGAAATTCAAAGCGAGCATACATGGAAGGAAACGTAAAAATGTATGATAAATCAATGACTTTAACCACCAATCAACTTAATTTTGACATGGAAAACAATGTTGGTTTTTATTTAAATAACGCATTAATTATTAGTGATAAAAACAAGCTGACAAGTCAGTTTGGATATTATTACAGTAGAACTCGAAACTTTTTCTTTAAAAAAAATGTGGTATTAATCAATCCTGATTACACCATGAAAAGCGATACGCTAATGTATAATACCATTTCCAAAACTTCTTATTTTTATGGTTCAACTGTTATTGAAGGAAAAAAAGATAAAATAACTTGTGAAAATGGCTGGTACGATACCAAAAAAGAAGTGAGTCAATTTAGTAAAAATGCGGTGCTTTATACTGAAAATAAAATGCTAAAAGCCGATAGTTTATTTTATGACAGAAAAAACAATATTGGAAAAGCATTTAATAACATTGAATTGTATGATTCTATCCAAAAAATAAAATTGTATGGAAATTATGGAATTACCAACGGTAAAACCAAAAAAACTTTTGTTACTCAAAATCCATATGCATTAATGATAATGGACCAAAACGACAGTTTGTTTCTGTATGCCGACAGTATTTTTTTATTACAAACCGATAAAAAATTAAAACAAAAAGAAGCCATAAAAGCATACCATCAAGTTAAAATATTCATGTCGGATATACAAGGTGTATGCGATAGTTTAATTTACCAAAAATCTGATTCAACTTTATCTATGTTTTCGTCACCAATTATTTGGAATGGCGTGAATCAAATTACAGCAGATACCATACATTTTTACATTAACAACAATAAGCTTGATTCCTTTAATTTACGTAGTAATTC
>JBIILW010000299.1:0-3105 GCA_044338265.1 Bacteroidia bacterium
CTAAAGCCGCAATTAACATAGCCACTCCAGCTCTAATATCGGGGCTGCTCATGGTAATGCCACGTAATTTTTGTTCCCTGTTACTACCAATTACCACTGCTCTGTGAGGATCGCATAAAATAATTTTTGCACCCATGTCAATTAAATTATCTACAAAGAAAAGGCGACTTTCAAACATCCATTGATGAATTAAAACGGAACCTTTAGCTTGGCTAGCAGTAACCAATGCAATTGAAATTAAGTCGGGGGTAAAGGCTGGCCAAATGCCATCTCTAATGGTTAACATAGAACCATTAATCAAGCTTTCAATTTTGTAAGAATCTTGTTGAGGAATAAAAATATCATCGCCTCTAAATTCCATTTGAATGCCCATTCGTCCAAATATTTTAGGAATATTTCCTAACGATGGAATAGAACAATTTTTAATAGTAATTTCTGAATTGGTGGCAGCTGCTAAACCAATAAAACTTCCTATTTCTATCATGTCGGGTAACATTCGGTGCGTGCATCCACCCAAACTATTTACGCCTTCAATTACTAATAAATTAGAACCAACACCAGTAATTTTTGCACCCATGCTATTTAGCATTTTGCAAAGCTGTTGCAAATAAGGTTCGCATGCAGCATTATAAATGGTAGTTTTACCTTTAGCTAAAACAGCAGCCATTAAAATATTGGCAGTTCCAGTAACGGATGCCTCGTCCAAAACCATATAGTTTCCTAATAAGTTTTTTGCATCAATGCTATAAAACTTTTCATCGTGGTTATAATCAAAACGAGCGCCCAAAGCTTCAAATCCACGGAAGTGAGTGTCTAAATGTCTGCGACCAATTTTATCACCACCTGGTTCTGGTATAAATGCTTTTCCAAAGCGTCCTAAAAGCGGTCCAATAATCATCACAGAACCACGTAAACTTGCGCCTTTCTTTTTAAATTCGTCACTTAAAAGATATTCCAAATTTACATTTTTGGCAATGAAAGAATAAGTATCCTCCTTTATTTTTTCAACTACCACGCCCATATCGGCCAGGAGTTCTATTAATTTTATTACATCTCTAATATTGGGAATATTTTCAATGATTACTTTTTCTTCCGTAATAAGCACCGCACTTATTATTTGCAATGCTTCGTTTTTAGCTCCTTGCGGAATTAACTCACCTCTTAATTGATTTCCACCTTTTACTTTGAATGATGCCATTTTTATATAATTAATACTGCGAATTTATATGAATAAATGTGTTGCGTAAAAAAATGTTTACCACATAAAATCCCATTTGAAAAGTGAAATGTACAGTTTTATAATACATTGTATTATTTAAACTTATTTGCATTTATTTAACCAAATTATTTAAAACAAAACTGAACGAATAATTACCAATGCTAGCTGCTAGAAGCCAGCTGCTAGCTGCCCTAAAAAAATAAACCAAATTCTTCTGAACTTTTTGAGTAATTTTGTGTTGGTTTTTATATAAATGAGTCACACAAATAACAAGGAAATTATCATCAAAGGCGCTCGTGCACACAATCTTAAAAATATTGATGTAAACATTAAGCGAAATAAATTAACAGTAGTTACAGGAGTTTCAGGTTCTGGTAAATCGAGTTTGGTTTTTGATACGCTTTACGCTGAAGGACAACGAAGGTACGTAGAAAGTTTATCAGCTTATGCAAGGCAGTTTTTGGGTAAAATGAATAAACCTGATGTAGATTATATTCATGGTATTTCGCCTTCCATTGCCATTGAACAGAAAGTTAATACCCGAAATGCGCGATCAACAGTTGCTACTTCTACCGAAATTTACGATTATTTAAAATTACTTTTTGCAAGAACTGGCGTAACATTTTCGCCCATCAGTGGCAATATGGTGAAACGCCATTCCATTGACGATGTGGTGCAACATATTTTAGCATTGCCCCAAAATACTAAAGCTTATTTATTGGTAGCAATTATTGACAAGGAAAATGAATTAAGAAAACAATTAGAAGTGTTTTTGCAAACAGGTTTCAATCGCTTGTTTTTAAATGAAAAAATGCTCGACATTGAGGACTTTTTGAATGATGATGACTTATTAAAAAAGACCGTAAAATCAAAAACAAAATTGTTTTTAATGATTGACCGTTTTGCGGTGCAACAAAATGATGAAGACTTTTTAAACCGCATTTCTGATTCTATTCAAACTGCTTTTTTTGAGGGTTCGGGTGAATGTACTTTGCATACCATTGATGAAAACGAAAAGAAAAAAGACGAATTGTTTAACAATCGTTTTGAATTAGATGGACAAAAATTTGAAGAGCCAAGTGTTAATTTATTCAGTTTCAATAATCCTTTTGGAGCTTGTAAAACTTGCGAAGGTTTAGGAAATGTAATTGGAATAGATGAAGATTTGGTAGTTCCTGATAAAGGTTTATCCATTTTTGAAGATGCCATTGTGCCTTGGAAAGGCGAGAAAATGCAAGAATGGAAACATCTTTTTGTACAGATTTCTAGGAAAAATGATTTCCCAATTCACAGGTCATATTTTGAATTAAACGAATCGCAAAAAGATTTTTTATGGCATGGCGGAAAAGATTGGTCGGGCCTAGATGGATTTTTTAAAGACTTAGAAAAACAAACGTATAAAATTCAATACCGTGTAATGTTGGCTCGTTACCGTGGTAAAACTATTTGCCCTGATTGTAAAGGTACAAGATTGCGCAGCGATGCTAATTTTGTAAAATTATTGAATGAAAACAAAAGCAAACAAACTTATTATTTTCAAGGTGAAAGTAAATATGCTTGTCTTTCCGTGCTTTTGCTAATGAGCATTGACGAGTGTGTGGAGTATTTTAAAAATTTAAAATTATCGGAAACTCATCAGAAAATTGCCAATAGAATTTTGATTGAAATAACAAATCGTTTAAACTTTTTACAAAATGTAGGTTTGGGTTATTTGTCGTTAAACAGGCTTTCAAATACTTTAAGTGGTGGCGAAACGCAACGCATAAATTTGGCCACATCATTGGGTTCAAGTTTGGTGGGTTCCTTGTATATTTTAGATGAACCAAGTATTGGTTTACATCCGCGCGATACCGAAATCTTAATAAAGGTTTTGCAAAAATTACGTG
>JBIILW010000300.1:0-3080 GCA_044338265.1 Bacteroidia bacterium
TTGCTTTTGCAAATGAAACATCCATAGGTAAAGCAGGATAACCAATATTAAATCCATTGTCGTTTATATAATCGAAAACAATATGATTGGTTTTGTTTAACTGATAAGCAACACTAAAATTTAAATTCAATTTTTCGTAACCACTATGCAAAACTGTAACACCTCCTCCAGCATTGTAATCATTGGCTTTTCGGTATGCACCACTTATTCTCAAAGCCAATTTATTTGAGTTGGTATTTACATTGAATCCAATATTTTTTGCATTATTTACAGTACTAAATTGCGTATAAAAATTTAGTTGCGGATGGTCTTTGCAGTTAAAAGTTGCCTCCTTTAATTGCATGTTCAAACTACCTCCAATGGTACTTCCCAATAAACCACCTGCAGCTCCTTGGTTTACTTCTATTTTACTTAAATTATTGGGTTCAACATATGTTGTAACAGGATCCATTTTATCTGTACAAGCACCGTACATTTTCATACCATTTAAGGTAATGTTTATTTGTCCGGCACTGTAAGTTCTAAGGGTTGGCTCCATTCCAAATGCGCCTCTTCTAATTAAATTTACACCTTCTATTCGTTGTAAAATATCTTCGGTTCCAGCTAATTTGCTGCTTTTGTAAAAATTAAATGCTTCATTGGTTTTGTTGTTTTCTGATTCACAAATAATCACTTCTTTAAGAGAGGTTGTTTTATTAACAGTATCGCCTAAATTGTTCTGGGTAAAACCATGAAAATAAGAAAACAATACTAAAATTATTAGATTTTTTTTCGACATAATTGAATAGTAAAAAGGAGCATTTAAATAAATAAATGCTCCTTTTAAAATTAATTGTTTCTATTATAAAGTTATGTCGAATGATTGCTTGTTATCTATGGTAACTCCATTCTTTTTCAGGGTAATTTTTACATTCCACAAACCAGTCATGGTAAAGTTTACCTTTCCAATATAATGTCCCATTGAAGTAAAAACAGGATTTACATTGTTTGGAGAACCATGTCCCATGCTAGGCATAGTTGGTTCAATTTCTACAGTATAATCATTTACAGCAGGAAAACCCATCATATCTTTTTTATGAATTGAAATTTCAAAGTTATTCAAACCAATTATTGGTGCTGTTGGTTGAATTAAAGTTACAAAGAGTTTGGTGCTATCACTTGCTTTGAAGCTTTTCATTACAGAAGTAGTTGGATTTATTACATTAACTTCTAATTCTCCTTCGCCTTCTTTGTCTGTTTTGTGGTTATGAAAAGTCAAATTTAAAGTCCATTTACCTGCTGAACTTGGCATTATGAATACAATGGCAGCTTTCCAAAATTTATCACTTGGAATTGATTCATCTGTTACTTCAACAGGAGATGAATGTTGCATCATTCCCATGTCCATCATTGGTGTTAAATCAAAATGACCATCATTTAATCGTGTGTTTGAAACAGAGTCAAACATGGCTACAAATATTTTATTATAACCCACAAAAAGATCTTTTTCTGAATATACTTTTGCTTTTGCAGCAGCACCTAAAATATAGGTTTCACCAATTAATTTATAAGTACTTGGAATTTGATCAACTTCAACAGGAGTTGGAGTTACAGTTGTTGTTTCTTCTTTTTTACATGCGTTTGTTGCAAGTAATATGGTGGCAAATGCAATTGCCAATATTGTTTTAAATTTCATAAAATGTGATTGTTTTTTTTTTAAATAATTGAGAATTCGATTTTGAAAAAAAATCGATAAATAAATAGTCAGTAAAATAAATTAATATTTGGGTGGCTGAAATATATTTGGCTCAAAAGCAGCATGTAGTTGGCTGCTATATTTTATAAAAAATCGAACAGAAATAAATTGTAGAAAAATGTTTGAACTATATTTTTCAAAGAATAAAATTTCTTCTACACTGCTTTTATTATTTGTTGGAATGGTGTTTTTGGAATCTTCAGTATCATCCACGTTTTTCAACGTGTTTTTCAAATAACATTTACCATCGCATTTCAGTTCTGGCTTACTTTTATTGATACAAAACAGTTCAATTATTTGTTTCTGATTAATTTTATACCAAGTAATAACACCCACTTTATTGGTTAATTGCAATAGCATACAAACTAAAAGCGATATGGAAATAAATCTTTTCAATTACCATGCAATGTTATTGAATATTTTTTTAAAAATTTATAATCAACATCATAAAAAATACTTAATTATTGTCAACTTTAGTCTTGTAGTTAATTACAAACAAAAAGAAAGCTGACAGCATTAAACACAAAGCAATTGCAAACAAAACAGTATTGGCATAAGGAATTACAGTATAACTAAACGATGCAATTCCTTGAATGGCTAAAACAAATTCATTTAAAAACACGCCAATTACAAAGCAAACTAAAGCTATTATGCCATATTTAGCATGTGAAAACAAATTTGTACTAAACAAATAAAGCAATAACATAACAGAAATAAATGCCAATAAAACCAAATGTAAATAAGCAATAACAATTGGCCTAAATCCGAAGGCTAAAGTACTTACAAAAGGAATGGTGGAGCCTAATTGCAATGTAAATTTCACAAAACCAGCAATGGCCACAAAGTAAATTAAAAACATCATAGTGTTTGAGCATTTACTTTCTAAATGAAGGTGGTAAAAAACACTTTTTAACAATAAAATCCAGCCAACAAACTGAGTAATGGCAGCTGCAACTACAATGATATAAAGCCAAATAGGAAGATGAGCCCAAAGTGTAGATAAAAAATATGCTGGAATACAAGACCAAAACAAAAGTCCAAATATCAATTTGTCATTTTTTATAAGCACATTAAATTTATTGGCAAGGCCAGTAAATAAACCCATGCACGCAAAGAAGAACCAACCATTATATTGAAAATGTAAATAGAAATATACTGAAGCTAAATAAGGTGTTTGATGTAAATTTTTAGTAACCATCATATATGCCAAAGCAAAAGTTCCTAATGCAGAAAAAATGGCGAAAACTAAAGCGCCTTTGAACCATTTTATCGCTTGAAAATATTGTTTAAATTGAGCAGAATGCTTAAAAAACAACTGTGTAAAAACTACAATTACAGCTACTGA
>JBIILW010000301.1:0-3071 GCA_044338265.1 Bacteroidia bacterium
TCCCAAGGTTTCCAATATTTTTGTTGCCCATGATTTATTAGCATCTGCGAGGGCTTTACTAGGAAAAAATAAAGGATTTGCAGCCATATTAGGAACAGGAACAAACTCATGTTTATATGATGGAAATGATGTCATACATAATATTGATTCTTTGGGTTATTTAATGGGTGATGAAGGAAGTGGAAGTTATATTGGTAAAAAATTATTGCGCGATTTTATGCGTGGTAATTTACAACCAGAATTACAAATGCGCTTTAAAGAACGTTTTCAAATAGAAGACAATGAGCAAATTTTTACTACACTCTATAACACTCAATTTCCAAACAGGTATTTAGCAAGTTTTTGCAAATTTGCCGATGAATATGTAACACACCCTTATATTAAAAATAAGGTGAGAGATGGTTTTAGAGATTTCTTTAAAAATTTAGTGAGTAAATACCCCAATTACAAAGAATATACGTTCAACTGTGTTGGTTCTGTTGGATTTGTATTTAAAGATATTTTAGAAGAAGTAGCTTTAAGTTACGATATGAAAATAGGAAAAGTAATTAAATCGCCCATGGATGATTTGATTCAATACCATATGAATGAAGGTAAATAATTAATCACATTACATAAAAAAAGCTGCAATATATTCTGCAGCTTTTTTTATGATTTAAAAGTTTGGTTTGATTGATTTTTCAGCAAAATAATCAAGTATATAATTTACAGCATCATCAGCTGTATCAACTAATTTAAACATTTCTAAGTCCTTTAAATGAATATTTCCTTCTTGTTCACCCATTAATTTTTTCATCCAATCGATTAAGCCACCCCAATAATCGGTTCCAACCAAAACAATTGGAAACTGCGCCACTTTTTGTGTTTGAATTAATGTTAGGGCTTCAAATAATTCGTCCATGGTTCCAAAACCGCCTGGCATGGCTACAAATCCTTGCGCATACTTCATAAACATTACTTTGCGCACAAAGAAATAATCAAAGTTGATGCTTTTATTTCTATCAATGTATTTATTATTGTAAGATTCAAAAGGCAATTCAATATTTAATCCAACCGATATACCACCAGCTTCATAGGCGCCTTTATTACCGGCTTCCATTATTCCAGGGCCACCGCCAGTAATTACGCCAAAACCTGCAGCTACTAATTTTGCAGCTATTTCCTCAGCTAAAATATAATATTTACTGTCGTTTTTGGTTCTTGCCGATCCAAATATAGATACACAAGGACCTATTCTACTCATTTTCTCAAAGCCTTCTACAAACTCTGCCATAATTTTAAAAGTAGCCCAACTATCAGTAGTTTTGATTACTGGCCAGTCTTTTTTTTCAAATGCCTTGGCAATTCTCTTTTCGTTTTCCGTCATCTCCTATTGTCTTTAGTTAAAAATTTCTTTCAATACTGCTTGAATGGTTTTCCCATCGGCCTTTCCTGCCAATGCTTTCATGGCTAAAGGCATTATTTTACCTACTTCGGCTATACTTGTAGCACCTACTTCTGAAACTATATTTTGCAATATTACTTTTATTTCAGCTTCATCCATTTGTTTTGGTAAATAGCGCTCCAAAACCATCAATTCTTCTTTTTCTTTTTCAGCTAATTCCGCTCTTCCATTTTGCAAAAATATATCAAGACTTTCTTTGCGTTGTTTGGCTAGTTTCTGAAAAGTTTTTAAAGCTACTTCATCACTTAATTTACCATCTTGGCTTGCACCTTTTTCGCTTGCCGCAATTAATAAAGAGCTTTTTACAGCGCGTAATGTTCTTAAACTGATTTCATCTTTTGCCTTCATGGCAACTATAATATCGCTATTTACCTGATCTTGTAAACTCATATTTTAATATTTTATAATGTTCGAATATACAGTATATTTAACTTTAGTCAAAAAGTTTTTATAGGAAGGTATTACCAATTCTATTTAAACAAAAAAAAGGTCGAATCAAATAAATGAAACGACCTAATCCTGTTTAAAAATTTTAATTATTCTTCTATCACAATCACCTTAGTCATTGCATCACCTTGACGAATGGCATCAATTACTTCTAAACCTTCTACCACTTTACCGAAGCAAGTATGGTTTCTGTCTAAATGCGCAGTATTGTTTCTGCTATGACAAACAAAAAACTGTGAGCCACCTGTATTTCTACCCGCGTGAGCCATTGACAAAACACCTCTATCGTGGTATTGGTTTCCACCTGTTAACTCACAATCAATTTTGTAACCTGGTCCACCGGCACCCGTTCCTGTTGGGTCGCCACCTTGAATTACAAAATCAGGAATTACTCTGTGAAAAGTAACGCCATTGTAATAACCTTGTTCTGCTAATTTTAAAAAGTTAGCTACGGTGTTTGGAGCATCTTGCTCAAATAATTCAATTTTCATTACACCTTTATCGGTGTGTATTTCTACTTTTTTCATAGTTTATTAGTTGATAGTTGATAGTTGATAGAAATCGGTAATTAGTTTTGTCTGTTTTGAATTAAATTTTTGATTTTTAAATTGATTTTATCCATCAACTGTCAACCAATAACTGACAACTAATATCCGAATATTTCTTTCATTTTAGCATCCAATGCATCACCGCGAAGTTTGGTTGCAATAATTTTTCCTTCTTTGTCAATTAGCACGGTATGTGGAATTGATTCAAAGTTATATATTTTCAATAAAGGCGTATTCCATTGTAATAAATCGCTTACATGATACCAAGTTAGCTTGTCGGCATTAATGGCAGCTACCCATTTTTCACGGTTATTATCTAAGCTTACTCCTAATATTTCAAAACCTTTGTCGTGGTATTTATTATACATGGCTACCACTCTTGGATTATCTTTTCTGCAAGGCCCGCACCAGCTTGCCCAAAAATCAATCATTACAATCTTACCACGTAAGCTGCTTAAAGCAAATTCTTTTCCGTAAGGATCATTTAGTTTAATATCTGGCGCTATACTTCCCGCAGCAGTATTTGCCATTCCTTGCACCCTATTGTGTAATACTAAAGCATATTTTGAGTTCTGATATTTGGTAAATAATTTTTTATCAATGGCATTTAAAAATGCAAAATCAGCTTCTGG
>JBIILW010000302.1:0-3067 GCA_044338265.1 Bacteroidia bacterium
TGCCCTGAGTACCCGTTTAAATGAAAAGGCAAGGACATCTTTAATAGACAAAAATGAAGTTTATAATTTTTTTGAATATGCAGCTAGTTTACATTTAGATGCATCTAATAAATTAAATCAATACCGAGAAAAAAAAGGTGATATCAACTTAGTATATGTAGCAGAAAAATTATTACAAAAATCAATTCCATATTGGGAAGGATTTTTAAAAGAAGAACTTAAGTTTTCGAGTAAAAATTTTGATGACCGATACAATTTAAACCCATATGCAAAATTAAGTACCATTTACTTTGAATTATATAATTACACTCATAAAATTGAATACCTTTATAAAATACAAGGATTAAGTGACATTACTAAAAACACAGATAACAACAGTGATAAAAGAAAATTTTTTAATATTCAATACAATCAACAAACCATCATTAAACTCCAAAAATTAAGTCAGAAAAAAAATTGTGCCATTATCAATTATATTGCTTCATATAATCCAAGTAACTTAATGGCAATAGTTTCATTACCTGATACTACCATGCTCCTATCATGTTCGGGAAATGAATATGCTAAAAATAGTTCTTATGGAGTTCATCTTTCAGGTATTTTTATTATACCAGAAAAGAATTCATATCCAAAAAATATATTTTTTGATGCCTATAATGATTGTTTTAAAAACATAGATTTTGTTTTACAAAACAAAGGCATTAAAACCATTCATATCATTACACACAGTTCAATCAATGGCTTAAACTTTGATTTAGTTTTAAAAGATACTTTTTCAAATCAAGCATTTAAAGAATCTACTTTAATAAAAAAATACAATATCTTATACCATACCAATGCTAACACTTTATCAAATTATCATAGTGATTCTCCCATTTATACAAGTATTGATATCATAGCTCCTGATTATAAAAAAACAAACTATCCAGAAATCATCTTTGGTAAAACATTCTTAGAAAAAATTAGTGAATTTTTTAAAATAGAAATAAATGAAAAAAGCCACCAACAAGTTTTTTTTCAAAAGAATAAACTCATTCAATTTATTGGGCATATTGAATCTCATGAATTTTCAAATGAACAAATGCTAATTATCAACGACAGTGAAAGTATAAATAGTAATGCTATTTTAAATTATGATTTAACAGGTAGTTCTTATTTGTTAAACGGCTGTGCAAGTAATATTGGTAAAAATGAAATGAATAATAAAATAAATAATTTACCAAATTACATGTTGAATCAAAACGCTACAGCTGTAATTAGTACTTTATGGCCAATTGACGATGAGGAAAATGCTGTGTTTTTAGAGAAATTTTATTACTTCCTTTCAAATGGTTTAGTATCATCAGAGGCATTACGTCAAACAAAACTATATTTTTCAAATAATAATTATCCTGTGTCTATGTGGGGTGCTTATTTATATTATGGCAATGATTTTTATTTAAGAAAAAAAGAAACAAATTATTTTATTAAGTATTTAAGTATTGGAATATTTTGCATCATTGGACTATTTTTCATTTATATAAAAAAATAAAAGTACATTAATAAAAATTGAATGATTGAAATCCCGATTAATCGGGAGAAAGATTGAAAGATTAGAAAAACTACTAACATCTATGGTCTATGGTCTATAATCTATCGTCTATGGTCTATAGTCTATCATTCATACTTCATACTTCATCATTCATACTTCATACTTCAAACTTCATACTTCAAACTTCATACTTCAAAATTCATCATTTATAATTCATAATTTAGCTTACATTTGCCCCTTTTAAAAAAGTAAATAATAAATGATTTCAGTTGGTAATTTAAGCTTACGATACGGTAAGCGCGTGTTGTTTGAGGATGTAAATGTAAAGTTTGCTCCAGGTAATTGTTATGGTGTAATTGGTGCTAATGGTGCTGGTAAATCTACTTTATTAAAAATTCTATCGGGCGAAATTGAGCCAAGTACAGGTTCTGTTTCTATTACTCCTGGCGATAGAATGAGTGTATTAAGTCAAAATCACTTTGAATTTGATGAGTTCCCAGTTTTACAAACTGTAATCATGGGTAACAAAAAACTTTGGCAAATAATGGAAGAAAAAGATGCCATTTATGCCAAACCCGATTTTAGCGATGCCGATGGACTAAAAGCTGCTGACTTAGAAGGTCAGTTTGCCGACATGGAAGGTTGGAATGCCGAAAGCGATGCAGCAAGTTTGCTCAACGATTTGGGAATAGCCGACGCATTGCACAGCAAATTAATTAAAGATTTGAACGGAAAAGAAAAAGTGCGTGTGCTTTTGGCACAAGCGCTTTTTGGTAATCCTGATATATTATTATTGGATGAACCTACCAACGATTTAGACGTAGAAACAGTTACTTGGTTAGAAAACTTTTTAGCCGATTTTCAAAATACAGTAATTGTAGTAAGTCATGATCGACATTTTTTAGATGCTGTTTGTACGCATGTGGCCGATATTGATTTCTCAAAAGTTTCGCTTTACACCGGAAACTATTCTTTCTGGTATCAAAGTAGTCAATTGGCATTGCGCCAAAAAGGCGATCAGAATAAAAAAGTAGAGGAAAAACGCAAGGAATTACAAGATTTTATTGAACGTTTTAGTGCCAATGCTTCTAAAAGTCGTCAGGCTACAAGTAGGAAAAAACTGCTAGAAAAATTAGTAGTGGATGATATACAAGCTTCTACTCGTAAATATCCAGGTATTATTTTTAGACCCGACAGAGATTGTGGTGACCAAATTCTTCGCATTGATAACTTAAGTAAGAAAAACAATGACGGTGACGTGCTCTTCAAAAACATTTCGTTTAATTTAGATAAAGGCGATAAAGTAGTAATCCTTTCAAAAAATCCAATGGCTATTTCCACCTTTTTTGAAGTAATTATGGGAAATGACACTGCCGAAACTGGCGATTTTGTTTGGGGACAAACTATTACCAAATCATATTTACCAAACGATAACAGCAGTTATTTTAGCGCTGACTATAATTTAATAGATTGGTTACGCCAATATTCTGAAGAAAAAGATGAAACATATGTGCGTGGCTTTTTAGGTAAAATGCT
>JBIILW010000303.1:0-3052 GCA_044338265.1 Bacteroidia bacterium
AAACTCTGCATCGTGCATTCCTGTTAATATTTCATCACAAACTTTGCTTATCAAATCACGCTTTTCGGCAGGCAAAACACCTAAATCGGTATTGGCATGTGCAGCAGCTTTTTTAAGGTAAGCAAATGCATGAATAATTTCCTTTGGCATACTTGCCTCTGGACCTATTTTAAAATTATTGCGACTGCGTTCTGTTTGTGCGCCCCAATATTTTTCGGCAGGTACTTGCACCTCGCCCATGGTATCGTGTTCTATTCTAAAACTCATTTGTTGATTTGTTATTTGTTATTTTTAATTCAAAATTCAGCATTCAAAATCCAAAATTATTAGTTGTTAATGGCTGCAATTCCCGGTAATTCTTTTCCTTCAAAATATTCCAATAAAGCACCACCGCCAGTGCTAACATAACTAACTTGGTCGTTAAAGCCAAACTTAGCAACAGCGGCTGCACTATCGCCTCCACCAATTAAACTGAATGCACCGTTTTTGGTAGCTTCTACTACTGCAATTGCAACAGATTTGGTTCCATTTTCAAAATTACTCATTTCAAAAACTCCCATTGGTCCGTTCCATAAAATTGTTTTAGAATTTTTAACCACATCTGCAAATGTTTTGCTTGCTTCCGTTCCAATATCTAAACCCATCCAGCCTGCTTCAATGTGGTGATTGCTGCAGTTTTTTATATTGGCCTCGTTGCTAAATTTATCGGCAACTACAGAATCAATTGGCAATAATAATTTTACTCCTTTTGCATCCGCTTTTTTCAATAAATCTAAACATAAATCTAATCTATCATCTTCGCACAGCGAAGCACCAATTTCATAACCTTGAGCTTTTAAAAAGGTATAAGCCATTCCTCCGCCAATAATAATATTGTCAACGGTATTAATTAAGTTTTCAATGATTAATAATTTGTCGGAAACCTTAGCACCACCCGTAATGGCAGTGAACGGACGTGCTGCATTTTTCATTACTTTTTCGGCATTGGCTACTTCATTTGCCATTACATATCCAAAACATTTATGGTTAGGAAAAAACTGAGCAATAATAGCAGTACTTGCGTGCGCACGGTGCGCGGTTCCAAAAGCATCGTTCACATAAACATCACCTAATTCACTCAATTTTTCAGCAAAACCTACATCACCCTTTTCTTCTTCTTTATAAAAACGCAAATTTTCCAATAATAAAATTTCACCAGCTTTTAAGTTTGCTGCTTTATCAATGGCTTCTTGGCCAATACAATCGTTTGCAAATTGAACATTTACTCCAAATAATTCGGAAGCAGTAGCCAAAGCATGTTTCAACGAATATTTTTCAAAATCAACAGATCCGTCTTCATTTAATTTTTTTAGCGGACGACCCAAATGACTCATTAAAATACAAGCGCCACCATCGGACAATATTTTTTTAATGGTTGGCACCGTTGCGCGAATACGAGCATCATCGGTAACGGCAAGTGTTTGCTTATCTAATGGCACATTGAAATCAACACGAACAAGTGCTTTTTTTTCATTAAAATTAATTGAATCAACTGTAATCATAACTTTTAGGTACTGTTTTATTTGTTTGCGAAATTATGCAATCTATCAAATAAAAATAAAAACTAAAATCAGAAAATTGAGTGGGGTTTGAATAACTGCCAACTTATTCTCTTTTATTAAATCAATAATTTGATGGCAATTAAATTTTCCTCCATTGGTTTGGTGGCGTCAAGCCAATGGATTTGGTTGCGTTCGCGTTCCATTTTTCTGAACCATGTCATTTGCCTTTTGGCGTATTGATGAATGGAGGTTTCTAGTTTTAAAAACATTTCATCGTAACTCATTTCGTTTAACAAATATTTTGAAATATACTGGTATTCTAATCCTAAAAACTGCAATCTTTCGTGGCTAATTCCTTCATTTATTAAGTCTTTTACTTCGTCAATCATTCCGTTTTCCAACCTGTGTTTTAACCGGATAGATATTTTGTTTCTGCGTGCTTCTTTTGGTAAATCTAGAGCAAAAATAATGGGTTTTAAATCTATAAAATTGGTTTTTGGAGAGTTGTTATTGCTTAAATAATCGGCAATTTCAATGGCTCTTACCAAACGTTTTTTAGTAGTCAAATCTGCATTTTCAGGTTTGTTGTTATAACTAAAAAGCTTTGCAATTAATTGTTCTAAATTCAATTTTTCCAATTGCAATCGCAATTCAAAATTATTTGGAATGGCTGCTAGCTCATGTTTTTTAATGATGGCATCTAAATACAAACCAGTTCCGCCACAAATAATTGGAAGTTTTCCTAGCTTCTCTATTGCTTGAAAAGCACCATAAAAATGCGTAATAAAATCATACAAATGAAAGTGGGTTCCTACCTCGGCTACATCAATTAAATGGTGGTTGATAGGTGTATTATTTACTGTGTATTCTGCTAAATCTTTGCCCGTTCCAATGTTCAGTTTTTTATAAACTTGTCTTGAATCAGCACTTATTATTTCTCCATTAAGCTCATAAGCCAAATGCGCGGCCAAAGCTGTTTTGCCACTTGCAGTTGGGCCAGTTATAATAATGGAATTGTAGGATTGACTCAATGTTTTTTAACTTATTTAAAACTATTAAACTTTAGTGCTTCAAATAAAAACATTATTACTATTTTCGCAATCACTTTTTTAGTAAACAAAATTATATGTTACAATTTAACAGAAAAAATTACAGCAATGAGCTGCTAATTGATTTATACAAAACCATTTTAAAACCTAGAATGATAGAAGAGAAAATGTTAATTCTTCTTCGTCAGGGAAAAGTAAGCAAATGGTTCAGTGGAATTGGACAAGAAGCCATCAGCGTAGGATGTGTAAAAGCACTACATAACGATGAATATATTTTACCATTACACCGAAATTTAGGCGTTTTTACAGGAAGAAATATTCCTTTTAACAAACTATTTAGTCAGTGGCAAGGTAAACCAAACGGATTTACAAAAGGCCGCGAACGCTCTTTTCATTTTGGTACAAACGAGTATCACATTGTTGGAATGATTTCACAATTGGGTGCCATGCTTGGTGTAGCCG
>JBIILW010000304.1:0-3043 GCA_044338265.1 Bacteroidia bacterium
GGAGCAGTATAGATTAAAAAACCTTCTCCTGTTCTTCCAGTAGTTGTAGAGGCAAAACCACAATCCGTAAAATTAATAACTGTATTAATCGCTATGTCTTTTAACAAGACTACATTAAATCTATCAGTTGTAGTTGAATTAAGTGAAACAATTGCAACATCTCCAGCTGCCAATGTCGTCTGCCCCCAACTCACCCCCATTCCCATCACCATAATAAATAGCGCTAGCAGGGTTTTTAGGCGGTTGTTTGTACTTTTATTGGGTTTAAAAAATGGTAAATTTTGTATGTTAAAGTTTATCATAATTATGTTATATTATTTTATATTTTTTTAATTGCTCCTAAATCTTCACAAAGGAAATTTCTTTGTGTTTTGTAATTGTTACGGATTGGTTACCGAATCGTTGTTATTATGTAATTTTATGGCACTAATATTAAAAATAAATGGATTTATCAATGATTATTTAATAATTAATTTACTTTAAAAATATTTCAATGATTCGGTTTACCAAAAATTATTTTTATACTTATATTTTATATGTTATTTAATAGTTTCAAAATCATTTTATTTAAGCCCAATTTTTAAAATGATTGAAATACGAATAACTAATAAAAAACATATAAATAAATGACCTTACAAGGTAATGTTGACAATTAATTTTATTTAATAAATAGTGCCTAAATTTAATCCAATTCGTTTTTTTATTAAACAGCTGATATTCATATAAAAAAATAATTTTTGGTGATTGCTTTTTAATACAAAACAAGAATTGGCTGAACATTTATGTGGATATCTTTTAATTTAAGCAATGTTATTCTGGAACCATAAATAATTAAAAAATTAAATAAGTATCTGTTAAAGCTTAAATACTAAATCATTGCTCCTGATAGGGTATAGTAATTGGCTATAATTTTTATGTTAATAGCATACTTTTTAATTAATCTATTTATCTATTTTAAAAAAATCCAACTGCTTGTATTGTTAACAATCTGTATATCAATTTATGTTTATTATGTACATTAAATTTAATTTAGTAATTATTTTATTTAATATAAATAACTTTATAAATAATTTAATAAAAGATGATACTGGCTGCTGGCTGCTGGTAACTGGCTGCTGGCTTCTGGCTGCTGGCATTTTAATTTTTCTTCATTCATAATTCAGTGCTCAAATCCCATCTCTCAATTCTCATCTCTCAATTCTCAACTATCCGTATAGTTTAGCGCAGCGCTAAAAACAATTTTCACGCACATAGTCTGAACTATGATTTGTATGAATTATATGATTTTTTTTCTGTCCGCGTTTAGTGTCCTCACCAACAACGTAAAAAAGTCATTCCGTAGGAATATTCATAGCTAGTGCACGCCTGTGGCGTGTTCCAAGAAACAAACACCAACAAACGTCATGCTTAAGCACAGCCTGTCCCGACAAAGCGGTAAAGCATCTTTCTCCGTTTGAACGTCATTGCAAAGCATGAAGCAATCTCTTTTTTAATTTGTGTTTAGTATTGTCTTTGGCAAATAACCATTTATAGGCAAGAAGAATGTGTCAGTTTACCAACTGATGCTTTCAGCATGACAAAAATAATCGTCTCAAGTCTCACAGTCGCATTGTCTCACAGTCTCATATCTCATCCTCTCGAACTCTCATCTCCCATCTCTCAGTGCTCAATTTTAAAAAAACCGTGTATTAACATATTGTAAATTTTTTGAAATGGAATTTTTAATCAACTTATTTAACATTAATTCGCGAAAATTATATATCTACAACTACTATGAAAAAAGAAACATTTGAGGGTACAAGTACCAATGGAAGTATTGAAGAAGCTGTGGCTAAAGCTATCATATTAGCTAAAAATAAATTGAAAGTAGACTTCGTTGTTTGGAATTTAGATTCTGTAGTTGGAGCAAATGGAGGATTAGTATACTCCAATATTGTAACAGTTTCAATAAAAGCTAAAGGAGTAAATTTAAAAAAATTAAAAGAGAAAGAAGCAAAATCCAATAAAATTAAAGAAGCAAAAGATAAAAAAGTAAAAGGTAAAGGTAAAAAGGTAAAACTTAAAGTAGAAAAACTTAAAGAATTAAAACCAATTGCAGATACAGTAAAAACTAAAGTAGCTGTTACCACCAAACCAAAAGTTGCTCCAGCTAAAAAAGTTGCTCCAGCTAAAAAAGTTGCTACGAAAAAAGTAACTCCTAAAAAAGTAGCTCCTAAAAAATAACTTTTTAAAGCATATTTTGTCCGTGGTTGGTGTCCTCACCGACCACTAAAACTGGTCTGTGGTTGGTTGCCAATAGTTATTGGCACTCAACTGAGAACAAAAGTCATTCCGTAGGAATATTCCTCGTTTTTTAGCGCCATTCCATTAGCTTACCCAACTATCCGTAGAGTTAGCGCAGTGCTCTACGGATTTATAATGAATGTAGTGTCTCCGACACGGGCTAATGATTTGTAATATATACATAGAAAGCATTCGCTTGCATCTTGCGAGTGAATTTATTGATTAGCCTCCGGCTATTTTATTTATAATCCGTAAAGTTTAGCATTTTTTCTTTTTTTCTTCTTTCTTTTTCCATTGCTGAAAAAGAAACAATCCTGCAAGGCAGGATAGACAAAAAAAAGCTTCCACGCTCATGGCCAACACTGGCCCGCTCCCGATGCATCGGGATTGTCGGGCTCTCGCTCGCCAAATAACAAGCATTTGATTGAACCACCCAACTATCCGTATAGTTAGCGCAGTGCTAAAAACAATTTTCACGCAAATAGTCTGAACTATGATTTGTATGATTAAATGATTTGCATAGTTAATCATTGAAAGAAACAGCCTGTGCAGCCAAAGCAGAAAGCAATCACAACAGCATTCGTCATGCAGCGCATCTCCTTTGTTTGGCAACCAAGTTAGCTAATGGCAAATAACCATTTATAGGCAAGAAGACTGTGTCAGTTTACCAACTGATGCTTGCAGCATGACAAAAATAATCGTCTCACAGTCGCATAGTCTCATATCTCAGCGCTCATCTCCCAATTCATACTTCATCATT
>JBIILW010000034.1:0-11200 GCA_044338265.1 Bacteroidia bacterium
AAAACTATGGCTATATTTTTCATGTTATTTTATTTGGTTTAGTTTGGTATACAAAAAAAAGGAAAGTAAACCAATAAGCCTACTTTCCTTTAGTTAATTATTCCTTTATTATTTTAATGGTACGCATGTTTGCATCTTTAAAAACAACTTTTACAAAAAGGACTCCTTTGTTTAAATTTGAAATGTCAATTTTAGCAGTTTCAAAAGTGGATTGTTGCATTACTTTTTTACCATTGATATCATAAATTTCTATTTTAAATTATCAACCCATTGCTGTTACTTTTTTAGTAAGCTATTTGTCTGAACTATGATTTTTTTGATTTTACTAATTAAAAGATATTTTTAAATCAAACTAATCATATTCATCATACCATTCATAGTTCAGACATTTTTCATCTACTCTTTTTAATAGGTTTTGCTTGTTTAGTTTTACCCGTCTGACGCCTTGGCAACGCAAAGGCTTTTTAAGTGACTGACGGTAGTTGAATATAGACCTGACAGGTTAAAAAAAACCTGTCAGGTCTTTAGTATCATTATTCCTTAATAAATTTATTGCTCAGTTTTGCATCAAAAACATCAACTACCTGAATTATATAAATGCCTTCGGATAATTCGTCTATTGCTATTTCATTACTTTTAGTATTGGTGTTTTCTAAATTCACTTGTTTAACAAGTTTTCCTAGTACATCATAAATATAAATTTCTTTGATGGCTGTTTCGGAAGTAATAGTTAGTTTTGTGGTTGCGGGGTTTGGAAAAATGCTTATTTTGTTTTCATTTTTATTTTCGCTTAAGCCAACCGAATTAATATTGACACAAACCGATGTGTCGGAACAACCATTTTGAGTAACTATTACTGCATAATTACCATTAACTGTAGCAGTATAACTTTGGTTAATAGCACCCGCAATTATTGATTTGGCTGTATTACAATTTAACCATTGGTATGTTGCTCCTGTTTGAGTCGCGGTAATAGTGGTTTTGTTTTTGGCGGTAATAGTATTGGGTAAAGGTTTTACCACAATATTTATCGTTGCAGTATCGGAACATCCATTAGTATCAATTGCATTTAATAAATATGTTTTTGTTAATTTAGGAATAAAGGAAATATTATTTATGATACTATCAGACCAATAATAAAACTTAGCGCCAGTAGCAGTTAAAGTAATGGGAGTTTTTTCACACACTTTTGAATTAGTAACACTTACTAACACTTTGGGTTTTGAATTTACTTTAACTATATAATTGGCAGAATCGGCACAATTATTTGAATCAATTCCTATTAGCAAATAATTTTTAGTAATAACAGGTTTAAAAGAAATGTTATCAAAAATATTATTGTTCCAACTATATGTTTTGGCTCCAAATCCTCTCAATAAAACAGTTTTACCTTCGCATATTTCAGAGTCGCTTGCTATTATATTAATTAATGGTTTTGGGTAAATATCAATTGTTTTTGTAATCGAATCTTTGCATGAATTATTGTTAATATTTGTAATCAGTAATTTTACTGAAAATGTACCAATTGCATTAAATGTTTTACTAAAGCTTTTATTTGTTGTAGAATCACCATTACTGAATTTCCAAAAACGATTATAACTGTTATTTAGTGAAGTAGTATCGTTAAATTCAAAGCTATTATTATTTATACATTGTAAGCTATTATTTATAGTAAATCCTACTAATGGCTTTGTAATTACATTTACCCAAACCTTTGCTCTTGAACTTGCAGAACAGGTGCTATCTTGAACATAATAAACCGTTGAATTTAATAGTTTTGGTGTTTCAAAACTATTATCTGAACTTAAATAACTACCTCCAATAGAATCGGAATACCATGAAATGGTGCCATCTCCAGCTGTTGTTAATATTGCTTTATTATTATTACAAATTGTTTCACTTGTTATAATTGGTGCAAATGGCGGGCTGCACAAAGTAGAATATGCACCCAAATAATAGGTATTATTTAAATTAGAATCGTTCAAATTGGTTCTAGTAACCAAAGGCAATAATGCAGTTCCTGTTCCATTTACTCCTAAACCAGGTGCTTTACTATTTGCTAACGTTAATCTGCAATTAGTTGGCAAGTTATTATAACCGCTATCAATATTTCCTGTGGCTTTTATGGTAAAATTGCTTCCTCTTAATCCATTACCAGTTTCTACTTGCCAACTGTATTTTTGTCTTTTATTGACTGTAATTGAATTATCGGTAAATGAAGATGCTATATTTAGCATACCTGGGTTATTCACATGTGTTATACTGATTGTTCCGCTTTTAGTTACATTGCCTGTAACCCAAAATGTTCTTTTGCCGATAGAAGTACCAAAAGGAAAGTAAGTGGAGTCTAAGTAACCGGTCACTAATTTATTGGAAGGATACCATTTTGTTAATTTACCATTGCCAAATATATAACCATCTTTAGAGGTAATACTACCTAAATTATTGGAGTCTTTACCAATGGTAATGTTGTTACCATTTAAATTTAAAGCTCCAGAATCAAGCTTCAGGTTACAATTAACAATTTGTATATTATTTCTCAATTTTAGTCCAAAATTATTGTTAAGTATAATGTTTAGTGTATTAAACTTATCACCATTAAACTGCAATGTACCTTCTCCATTTATTTCTTGTAAATTTGTTCCTTTAAAAGTAAATTTTTTATTTAGCCCATTAGCAGATTGTATGGATAGAGAAGCAAAAGGTTTGATTGTAATATTTTTTTTAACAATTAATTCGTCCATTATTTCAATTTGCACATTACCCGAATCAATTTGCAAATTTTCAATGTTACAATTATAAAAACGTAGTTTGAAATCTGTATTTGTTATATAATTTTTATATACAAAATTTCCAAAATTTATATTAGAGTAGCCAATATTACTAAATATACTTTTAAAACCATCAAAAATAAAAGTGCTGCCACTTAAAAATTTAACTGGATTGTAATAACCTCCTGTAAATGTGTATTCTCTAGTTTCATATGCTGTTCCTGAATCAAAAATAGCGGCAGCAGATTTTTTTATTAAACCAAATATATCTAATCTTTGCTTTTCAAAACTTGTTATTTTTCCAGTACTTTTAATTTGAATCGCGTTTGAATCAAATGTCAATATGGCGGAACTTGTTAATCTTGCAGCCAATGGCGCAATGTCAAATATACCACTTATTTTTGCAAATGCACCTGAATCAATTAATATTGTCAAACTTGGTGCATTGCAATTAATTTGTAGTTTAGAATTTTGACTAATTTCAAAACTTGGAATGGTAGCATGTTTTTGTTTGATTATTAATTTTGGCTGAACAAAAAAAGACACATAATTGGTGTTTAAAACAAAATTGTCATCATAAAAAACGGTATTTAAAAATATAAGAGAATCGTTTTCTATTACCCCTACTGAATTGCTTGTATTATACAACGAATCCGAAATAATATCATCTACTTTTAGTTGAGTTAAAAACTGCGTACCCAATCCTCCTTTGCTAAAAATGCTAAATTCATACTTCCCAATCCCTGTATCTGCTATGGCAGTTGCAAAATTAACATTGGCATTATTTATAATTAGTAACCTACCAATGGTTTGGGTGCGTAAATTATTAACCGTGGTTGTGGCTTGTGTATTGCCATCAAAAACTAATACATCGTTGGTGTCAGGTGTATTCCTAGCCGGGGTCCAACTATTAGGAGCTAAAAAATTACCGTTGGCCACATTCCAAGTGTAGGTTGTTTGGGCGGCAACGGTATTTATTTTAAAAAAAGCAAAACAACATATACAAAAATAAAATATTGCTCTTGTTTTTGTAAATAAATTATAGCTAAACCTTATAATTAGATTAGTATAAAAACAAATTTCAGTATGGAGATAAGTTGTTTCGAGCCAATTACAATTGGCACTTAAAATATCTAATTGGTAGTATGTTTTTTTCATAATATTAAAGCTTTTGATTTAACGAAATTAAATAAATGTGGTGGGTATATTTGTTGAAAATAAATTTTAACTATTTATTAAGTTTTCGCTTTGTTCATGAATGCTTTATAAAAACTTATGGCTAATAACGAAACAATCCAACTTTCTTATATGTTTTGGATTATTTCGTTATTCGCAATAGCTAATTTATGGTTTTACGACTTTAACTGTTTTTACATTATTATCAGTAAAATAAACTTGAACAAAATAAGCACCTTGCTTTAATTCGGAAGTGTTTATTTCATTGTTTTCTGGACTGTTAATATTCATAACTTTTTTACCAGCCGTGTTAAACACCATTATTTTAGCAATGGTTTTATTAGTAGTAAATTTTAAGTAGTCATTAATAACTGTAGGATTAGCTGAAAACTCTAAGGGTATTTGTTTATTATTTAATTCATTATTACTAGTAGTAAAAGTAGATGGAGATGGTGGGGCCATATATCTGTTGCAAATAGGTTCACATGGTGTTTGACCAACTACTGTTCCAAAAACTTGCGTTGTACCTAAAATAGGGTCATCTATATAAGCAGATGGTTTATCAGGATAACTAGCATAGTTTGGAATTGGATTTGACGCACAATCATTTGGCACAGGAGAATAAGTAGGTACATAATAAGATTCTGTATAACCTTGACTAGTTTGTCTAATTTTATATTTAAAGGTAACCATACAACATGCCTCATCGCAAGGAACGCTAACGTAGGATGTGGTGTTTGATAGTTCAACTCTTAATGTTCCAGTGGTTGATCCAGATGTAGTTTCGGTAGTAACTGTATAGTTGTTGTATGACCCTTGAGGCCATTCTATTTGAACCATTGAATTACATGAGCCTTTAAAATAGACATCTACATCGGCAGACAAACCAAAACTAACAACAAGGCCGTTAATTGCATCAAGTTGAGCTTGTAGGATAGTTGGAGTAGTACAAGTTGAAGTTGGTGGAGATAATGTTCCGGGGCAATACTCTCCGAGTGGTCCACTAACCCAAATTCCACCCGATAAAAAACTCCTATGGTCTATAAAACACGTTCCAACTATTTGTATTGTGCTTCTTCCATTGGGACATGTTATAATATTGTAGGTTACTACAACAAAAACATAGTCTACTTTCAAGTTAGTTATAGAAACTGGAGCGCCTCCTCCACTAGGAGTATATGCACCATTAAATAGACCAGAACATACAACATGTGTATAAGATTGGGTTGGTCCTATTGTGCAGCTATTGTTACAAGATTGCTGCTGTGAAAATGCTGTATTAAAGATTAATGCAAGTAAAGTTGCAACTATTATTTTTTTCATTTTTATTTTTTCAATTATTTCCCAAATTATTGGGTTGTTTGTAATGTTTAAAAAATCTTCTATTCCTATATGATTGCCGAAGTGGAAACAATCAAGCCTTGCACGCAGCATTGCAATCATTTATTTTTTTGCTACTTTCGCAGCTAGATAGGGTGTAGTTTTATTAGCATAGGTTTACACTTTTATTTATGTAAGCTTGTGGGTGTTCTAGCACCTGCAAGTTTTTTTTGTTTACTTTACATTTATTTTTTCCAAAAGTAAAGTATCGGTTTTTATTTTTTATGGTACTAAATAATCAATTTTAAACCTGGTACTTTATGACCATATATGGTACTAAAGTATCATACAGTTTTAAGTTAAGGGTATAAAAAAAACCTAACGGTGGGTTAGGTTTTAAAGGGGGTATTCAATGTTTATAGTTAATATTATCAACCCATTGCTGTTACTTTTTTAGTTAGCTATTTGTCTGAACTATGATTTTTTTTATTTTGCTGATTAAAAGATATTTTAAAATCAAACTAATCATATTCATCATACCATTCATAGTTCAGACATTTTTCATCTACTCTTTTTAATAGATTTTGTTTGTTTAGTTTTACCCACCTGACGCCTTGGCAACGCAAGGGCTTTTTAAGCGTTTGACGGGGTCAATAAATAAAACTCACTTGTTAAATTTTTATAAGCTTCGGTTTGTGAATTATCATCATTGTAAATAATAAATTCATCAGTTATTTTCTCTTCTTGTAGCAGCGAAAACTCCATGATCATTCTATTAGGTTCCTTACTTGGCTTTGGTTTAATAAAGATTTCTTTGTTTAAAAACAATCCTTTTTGAGTGGCTAATTCTTTAAAAATAATTGCTTCCGCTATGGGTAAAATCAATGTAAATGTTCCGGTTTTACTTAATAATTTTATTACTGAATGAATTAAATCCTCAAACGACAAATCATTGTCATGCCTGGCTTTGGCTCGTTGTATATTGGTTATACTGAAATTGTTTTTACCTACAAAATAGGGGGGATTGCTGATGATTAAATCATACTTATTATTTGGAGCAAAACTTTGCAAAGCACAGCAATGCGCTTGAATTTGGTGGCTAAACTTAGAGGAAGAAAAGTTATTATTTGCTTGCAAAAAAGCTTGTTCATCTATTTCAATGGCATCTATTTGAAGTTCATTGTTTCGTTGCGCAAGCATTAGTGATAAAATGCCCGTTCCAGTGCCAATGTCTAAACAATTTACAGCATTATTGATAGTAACTAAACAACCCAACAAAACACTATCGGTGCCCACTTTCATGGCGCATTGATCCTGATTTATTAAAAATTGTTTGAACTGAAAATAGTTATTTGCCATTTAAAAACTTTTACCAATTACCAATGTTTTTTTCAATGAATCGGTGGTTCCATCCGTATTGAAATATTCAAAATTTACCACATAAATTCCAACGGGTAAGGATTGGTTTTTATCACTTAATCCGTTCCAACTTACTATTCCCTCCGTTCCCAATGGCGCATTATTTAAAAGCATTTTTACTAAATTTCCATTGCTGTTATAAATATTCAAATTAGCGGTATAGTTATTTTTATTGAATTGATAAGTAAAGTTTACTAAATCGTTTACACCATCGTTATTTGGAGTAAAAACTTCAGGTTCAATGCTTAAAAATTCAGCATTGTTATTGGATTTTAAGTACTGCGAATTTTTATAAGTTGGCGTAGCAAAATTACTGGTACTTGCTGCCGATGTCCAATTACTTCTATCGTTCGTTTTTCTATTAAAATCAATGCGTTCCAAGCTTACACCTTCCTTGTTATCAATTAAAGTAAAGTGCATTTTGTCGTCATATTTTAGTTCATCAAAAATGGTTTCAGGTTTTGAAAATAAAACCAATGTTCCTTCGTCATCGTTCATACTTGGCAATGTTTTTAGCGTAATAAAATGATGGTTATTTTGAACAAAATATTGTTGTTTGATAATGTCCGAATTGGTGGTAACTACATAATAATTTTGGGGTAAAAGCATGTAACCTGAATCGGCCATTGGATAAAAATTATCGATTAAATTTCCAACATTTCTATTGCCTATCCATAAATTTTTTATGTCAATAAATTGATTGCTTTTATTGTAAATTTCTACAAAATCAACGCCATCAGTTCTTGGATTGAAAAGTATTTCATTGATAGCAATATCGTTGGTATCAGCGGGTTTTGTTAAACCAAATTCAAAGTTATTCTCCGCATTAATTGTATTTTCTGCACAATCTTTTACCGTATTAATTTTTAAAGTATAAACTTGATTTTGTTTCAAACTATCATTTAATTTCATACGCAATGAAGTTAAAAAATCATCCTTAAAATCAAAAATGAATGGTCCGCTTAAGCTAGGATTGAATGTGAAATTATTGATTTTACATGCGCTCAAACTATCTAATGTTTCATTGAAATATAATTCAACAGTTTTATTATTAACTGGATAAATTCTATCAAGCATCGGTAAAGCGCGATCTTCGTTCGTTCCTTTTAAAGAATTTTGTTTTCCAATCGTTCCTCCATTTGAGCTTTTACTAGCAGACCAATTACTGGCAGTTCCGCAAGAGTTTTTAGTGTCAATCATTTCTAAACTCCAACCACCATCGGCTTTCACATTGTTATTGTACCAAGTTTGTTTATATGCTATTTGATGAATGGCATGGCTGTTTTGGTTGAGTAAAACTATTTCATCATCCAAACTTAAAGTTGGAAAATTAGTAACTGAAATTACATTGTTAAAACTTGAAAATAAGGCTAATTTACTGTCATCACAAATTACTAAAAAACTATCAGGATACAATTGAATATTTCCAATGGTAGTAATGGTTGATCCTATTTTAATTTTGAAATTATTTAAGGAGATAATATTTTTAGAACGGTTAAAAACTTCTATGTATTCAGCATCGGGCAATGCCATATTTGGTTTTGGATTAGGAGATACTTCAGTGATTATGATATCATTTTGTAGTGCAGCTTGAATAGGAATATAAGTAAAATTTACACTTGAATTATCAGCAATTTTATTCATGGAACAATCAAAAGCTGAATCAATTTGAAGGGTGTAATTTTGCCTGTCCACCAACGCATTATTGAGCAAAATAAATAATGAATCATTTCTAAAACCAGCAACATTTTTTGATAAAATGGTATTTCCGTTGAGGCTTAATTTGATATTTTGAAATGAATTCATATCCATTTTTTCATTGAATACCATGACTAAGTTTTTATCGTTTGTATAAAAAAAGTTTTTTACCAAAGGCCTTGTCACATCAGGATTCATGTTGTTGGAAAAATTTACATTTCCCGGTGTACCACCAACGGTGCTTTCAGCACCTATCCAGTTGTCAACTCCTTTGCATAATATATAAGGGTTTATGAGTTCTAAACTATAGCCTCCATTGGCTTTTACGGATGATTGATACCATGTTAAATCGTACCTAATTTGATTCATAATTTCACCTTTTGTATTTACTAATTGAACCAAATCGGCATCATTATTTAAACCAACTAAGAAGGGAACAGCTAAAGTTTTTCCATAACTTTTAAATAAACTTTCGTTAGCAGGATTTGTAATAATTAAATACTCCTTGGGTTGAATGATATAATTTGGAATGCTTGCAAATCCTGTCAAATCAAATATTTTCCAATTACTGATGTCTATTGGGTAGTTTGTTCGGTTATAAAGTTCCATGAATTCAGCATCTGGTAATCCATTACTCGGTGATGGATCGGGCATTATTTCATTGATTACAATATCGTCAATACTTGGTTTGTAAAACCAAAAAGAGAGATTGGTATCAGGCATTATATTATTTGCCAAATCGCTTATATTTTTTACTGTTAAAATATAATTATTTGTGGAAATAAATGAATTTTTAAAACGCACTAAAATACTTTTGCCATCACTGATAAGCTCAGTATTTACAATGACTGGAAAGGAATAATTCAATTCAAAATTATTTATATTATTGGCAGTATTGATATCTAATCTTTCATTGAAATTTATTTGAATTACACTGTCATTGATGAATGAATAATTTTCAATTTTGCTTGGATTTAAATCAATGATAGGTTCGCCTATGTATAAATTATCAAGATAAAAATTTGAAACATTTGTTGAAGTAAAGCGGGCAAATATTCCGGTGTATTCAGTGGATTTAAAAGTGGTGTCAAATACATTTCCTTCTAATGCAAAATTGCCATTAGCTGCTGTATCGCTGTATAAAATCCAATTGCCTAAGCTGTCTCTAAGTACTTTTATTGCTAATGAATTATTAGTTTTAGCAAGTGTTCCTGGTCTGCCAGCAATGATTCGAGTTCGTATAGCTCCTTCTTGTTTGTATAAGCTTATAGAATCAGTATTTCCGGTGCTTCCTCCAAATTGAATATAGTATGCATTCAGGTTTCCTTTTAAATTTATTTGGTCAGCGGCTAGGTAAAATCTGCAAAAATTTTGTGAACTCGGACTGAAATTTAACTGAATAGAAAAACGCCATTCAGTATTTTTTTGAAAATTAGTTCGTGTACTTAAGCAAATATCTTTGGCACTTCCCGAAGTTCCTTTGCTTTGCAATTGGTAATTGCTATTAATTTGCCAAAGGCTGTCATCGCCTTCCCAAGCAGGGTTAACATTAATATTTCCATCTGAAAAATCGTCAAAAACTTGTGCTTTTAATTGAATGTTTGCCCACAAAAAAAACAAACCTAAAGTGATTATTTTTTTCATTTTATTTATTCATTTAACCAAATACAAATTCCATTGGTCCTAATTGGATTTCCTATCAATGTTTTTTGACTGATACCATCCAAGTTAATTTCATTGCTATTTGCAATCAATTTCCACCTGCCTTTTAAGTTCATTTTACGCGCATCAAAACTATTTGGTTTGTTATCGTTATTGATTAACACCAATATTTTATTTCCAATCATGTATCCAAGCATTGCTTTGTTTTCAGGTAAAATAAATTGTATAAACTCACTCGTATAAGCACTTGGCGTAACAAATCGTTTGCTTAAACTTTCTAAATTATTGGTATTTTTTGCAGGCAATGCGTCAATTAGCGGTTGTAAAATTTGCGTTCTTAAAAGCATTAAACCTTGCCAATAGGCAAGCATATTTTTAAAGTTACTATTTTGATAAGGAATATCTTTTGATTTAGATTTTGCGTTATTTTCTTCAGCATTTTTTCCAATATTTTCCCAAACAAATTGGTTGGCAGCTCTCATATTATAAGAATCGCGTTTACCATGAAAATATATTTTACCACTGGGAATTTCCTTTACAATTTCCTTTAAAGGTGCAAGGCCTTTGCTGCGCATAAACTCGCTTCCACCATGCATTACTATTGGTCCTGGAGTAGTAAATAATAATGTTGCCGCTATTTTATAATTATATTCATCTACCCCAAAACGGCCATCAAAATTAGTGGTCCCAAACTGATCAGCTAATGCAAAATTATCGTGAATATCTAAGTAATTAATGGCACTATTTATATTTTTTTGTGGAGGAAAAGTGCAGCTCAATCCTTTAAGCACATTTTCTCTCTCCTCAAAATTTCCACCTGCCCAACCTCTGTGTTTTTTCTTGTCGGATAATTCAAAAACAGGACCTTTATATGCATTCCTGGTATCATCGTTAAAGTAACAAATAGGTGCGGAATCTTTATACCAATGCCAATTAGGATTTTTGTTATATTCCGGATCGTTGCTATCAATCCAAGGTTCACCATATATAATGATATCGGATGGTAAAGCAGCTTTAATAGCTAATAATGTTTCCTTATCTGTTTGTCCTGCTAAATCAATTCTAAAGCCATCTACGCCAAATTCTTCAATAAAATGTTTGCATTGATCAATGATCCAACGTTGTGTCATGTAACGATTTTCGCTTTTGGTTTC
>JBIILW010000305.1:0-3026 GCA_044338265.1 Bacteroidia bacterium
GGTAGTGCAGTTGTTAAATTCACAGGTACCAATCATTTTTATTTTACAGGTGGAAATAATACATACAGTGATTTAGTTTTCAACTCAGATAATACTGGAAACTCAACTATTTTTATAGACTATAATAATACAGTTAGAAATTTAAAAATTAATGCTGCAGGTTACCAAACTGTAACATTGAATTCCGCATCAACATATAACGATGTAACCATGTTATTTAGAAGTCCGTCTAACAATTTTCCTACATTAAATGTAAATGGAAACAATACATTCAATGATTTTACTTGTTCATCTACAGGTATTCAAGGACCTTATGCTTATTTAAATGGAACCAATACTTATAATAATTTAAATATTTCGGGAGTTGGAACTAGGATTTTTATGGGTGCTAACCAATCACAAAATGTAAATGGTACATTGGCACTTGGAACAGGAGGTTATCCATTATGGATTTATTCAACCAGTACAGGAACTCAAGCTACAATCAGAAAAACAACTGGAACTGTTTGTATGGATTTTCTTTGGGTAAAAGATATCAATGCAACAGGTGGAGCTTTATATTTTGCAGGAGGTTCAAGTACTAATTTAGGTAATAATACCAATTTAAGCTTTACCTCTTGTGGTGGATTTTATTGGGTAGGAGGATCAGGAAACTGGTCAGATTACTCACGCCATTGGGCAAGAACATCGGGAGGATCAATATTACAAAGTAATGCGCCAACTGCATCTGATGACGTATATTTTGATGCCAATTCATTTACTACTTCGGGCGAAGTAGTAACGATAGATATTCCAAGTCCTACTTGCCGTAATTTTTCATTTACATCGGCTTTATTCAATCCAACTTTAATTGGAAATAGTAGCTCAAAAGAAATGAATGTATATGGTAATTTAAGATTAATTACCAACATGAGCCAAAACTTTACCGGTGATTGGAATTTCTTAGCATCTAACGATTCTAACGAGGTAAATACTGCAAGTAAAACTTTACAAAGAGCTAATTTTAATGGAGGAACTAACGGTTTAGGCGGTTGGATTTTTCGAAATAATTTTGCGGTAACTGATTCCATTAATTTTAACAATGGTATATTCAGGGCAAATGGAAAACAAATTGATTGTAAATATTTTAATTTAGCCACTGCTAATATAAGAAAACTGGATTTAAGTAGTTCAATCATTAATATCAATGATGGTGCTTGGAATCCTTCAAATATTTCAAATTTAACTTTTGTAAAAGGTACTTCAGAAATTGTTTTAAAAGGTACTTCAAACAGTAATTTTTATGGAAATGGATTAACATATAATAAAGTTACTTTCCGTCCAACTACTTCTATGACTGGTACTTTAACAGGAGCAAATACTTATGCTACCCTTCGTTTTGAAGGTGGTGTGAATGCCTCGTTAGAGCCTGTTATTCAAAATGCAACGCAGTTTGAATTTGCTGGTACTTGTTTAAAAAATATTGGAATCGAATCAACAGTTGCTGGTACACAAGCTACATTCAGACAAACAAGTGGTTCAGTAAATGCTTTATTCGTTAATTTAAAAGACAATGCAGTTACTGGAGGTGCAACTTTTGTTGCTAAGCAAAGTATAAATATTGGAAATAATTCAGGTTGGAGCTTTACAAGTAGCCCTGCTTTAAGTATCTCTTTAAATAACGGTCTTGTAAATTGTTTAAGAAACAATGATGGATGGGCTAAAGTAAATATTATACAAGGTAAGAGTCCATTTACTTATTTATGGTCAACCAGTGAAACAAGTGATTCAATATCTGGATTAATACCGGGTATTTATACAGTAACTGTAAAAGATTCAAATGGCTGTTCTGCAACTGATGCTATTTCAATTGTAAACGTACCTTCTGCACTTGCTACTGTAAATTGGAATGCAAGCGCATACGATATATGCCAAGGAACAACCATCAATTTTACACCAAATGAAATTTCTACTTCATTGAGATTTGATGGTACTAACGATTTTGTTAAAGCAGACCATAAAAGCTATTTAAATACTACTAATTTAACAGTAGAAGCATGGGTAAAAGCTGATCCTACACAAGTAGGTTATGCCACCATTGTAGACAAAGGAAGTAATTCTTCAAATGGAAACGGTTGGTCGCTTCAGTTTGATGGTAGCAATGGTAATGTTAGATTTTGGAATGCAAATGCTGTAGCAGTAAGTTCTACAACAATTAATGATAATGCTTGGCATCACGTTGCTGCTACTTTTGACGGTTCAAATTATAAAATATATGTTGACGGTGCTTTAGAAAATACAGTATTATCATCAACGGCTCCAATTAATAATGATTCGGCTTTATTCATTGGTAAGAATGGTGATGGTGGAAGAAATTTTAAAGGAGTATTAGATGAGGTAAGAGTTTGGAACGTAGCAAGAACTCAAACGCTCATTCAAACAAATAGAAATAAAGATATAACAGGAACTGAAACAGGTTTAGTAGCTTATTACAGCATGGAATATTATGCTGGTTCTAACGTGTTAAGAGATATAACAGCAAATGCTAACAATGCTAGTTTAATCAACATGGATTCAACCACAGCATGGATTACTCCAGGTGCTGTTAATTCAACGGTAACTTATTTATGGAATTTTGGTGACTTTACAACAAGCGCATTAAAAACTCCTTCAAAATTGTATGCAAATGCTGGAACATATAATGTTTCATTAGGAACATTTGATAAAAATGGTTGTCCTAATTATGTTTATAAAACCATTCGTGTAAGTAAAATTACAGCTGCAGTAGTTAAAAATAATATTCCTTGTAAAGGAATAATCAATGGCTCAATAACAATTACAGCTGCAAATGGTATTGAACCATATTTGTACTCTATTGATAATGGAGTTACTTATTCATCTACTTCAGATTATACAGGTTTAAATATTGGTACTTATATCGTAAAAGTAAAAGATTCAATAGGATGTATATCAGCTTCACAAACTTTTACAATTACTCAACCAAGCACTTCATTATCGTTTACTCTATCAAAACTTGGACCTGTATG